>JAEZSJ010000119.1 GCA_023443985.1 Verrucomicrobiota bacterium
GGCGACGCCCGCCCGGCCGATGCGGCCTCGGCGCGCCCGGCGGCCCTGACGCCCGGAGTATCCACAGTACGGTAACGGCGACGTGGCGGCGAGGGCGTGTTGGCTCGCGGAGCCATGCAGCGGGGCCCGACGCGGCGATTTGCTCGCAACTGCGCGGCGGCGGGGCCAGAACCGGAGGCATTGCGCGGCCGGTCCAGCGGACCGCGCGTGCCTCCCCGTCCATTCCCCCCATGAAGAAAACCAAATCGCTCCAGTTCCCGGAGAAACGCGTCTACGCCAAGGGCCGCCCGGTTCGTCGCTACAGGAAGAACCCGATCATCACCGCCGACATGGTGCCGTTCTCCTGCCGCGGCATCTTCAACAGCTCGGTCGTCAAACACGACGGCCGCTATGTGATGGTGTTGCGGTGCGAGGGCTACAACTTCTACAACTTCTTCTGCCTGGCCGAGTCGCGGAACGGCTACGACGGCTGGAAGATCGGCGGGATCATCCCGATGCCCGACGACCCGGAGTACCGAAGGTACGCCCGCGTCCAGTACGACCCGCGGATCACCAGGATCGGCGACACCTACCACATGACGTTCTGCTGTCACGGGTCCGACGCCCGCATGGGCCACATGACGTCGAAGGACATGAAGAACTTCAAGTGGGAGGGTTTCATCACCGGCACCGGCTTCCGCAACACCGTGCTCTTCCCCGAGAAGATCGGCGGCCTCTACACCGCGCTCGAGCGACCGAACGCCCTCGGCGAGATCTGGGTCACGCGTTCGCCCGACCTCAAGTTCTGGGGCCAGTCCAGCCTGCTCATGGACAAGGGCCGCTGCTCCTTCGGCTGGGGCAAGATCGGGCCCTGCGGCACGCCCATCCGCACGAAGCAGGGGTGGCTGATCATCTTCCATGCCGTGTCGGTGGTCTGTGAGTACGAGTTCCTCTACCACGCGGGCGTGGCGCTCGCCGACCTGGACGACCCCTCGAAGCTGATCCGGGTGGGCGACGAGTGCATCCTCACGCCCGAGGAACCGTACGAGAATGCCGGACACACGCCGAACTGCGTCTTCGCCTCCTCGCACGTCGTCGAGCCCGACGGCTCCATCAAGCTCTACTACGGCGCGAGCGACCGCTACCAGTGCGTGGCCGACACCAGCGTCGACGCGCTGCTCGAGATCGCGCTGCACCGCTGAGCGGCCCGCGCGTGTCCGCCTTTCCCCGGGGCGTGCCTGGGAAGCGGGCGCCCTCCTGCCCGGGGCGATCGCCGGGCCGCCTCGACGCGGGACTGTTCAACCCGACGTGCTCGGCAACGCGCGGCGGCGGCGCACGAGGCGGAGGCCGCACGCGCCGGCCCCGAGCAGCAGCGCGCAGGTCGCCGGCTCCGGGACGGCCGCGTAGCTGAGCAGCAGGGCCGTGTTGCCACTGCCCAGACTCAGCGAGAAAAGTCCCTCGTAGGTGCCGAGGCTGGAGGTGTCGAGGACGAGGTTCGAGAAGCCGGTGATCCCTCCGGACGCGTTCACCAGCGTCCAACTCGCGGTCGTGAGCCCGGTGGTGTCCAGCCCGGCGGAGGTGAGGAAGATCGTGGAGCTGCCCGCCGTGAGCGTGCCGCTGATCGAAAGGCGGTCAGCGGCGGTGTTGCCGAGGCGAAATGCCGCCGTGCTCCGGTCGGCCCAGGTCTCGGCTCCGGTGGTGAGGGTGCCGAGATCGGCGGTCGGATCGCCTGCGGCGATCGTGCCGCCCGAGTGGATCGTGACGAGCCGGTTGACCGATCCGGAACCGGCCAGGGTGGCGCCGGAGCCGACCGTGACGCGGTTCGCCTCCGCTGCGTCGGTGGTGATGGTGCCGTTGACCACCAGCGTGCCACCGGTGATCGAGGTGGCACCGGTGTAGACGTAGTCGTTGTTGAGCTGTCGGTTCAGCGTCACCGTGCCGGCGGTCGTCTTGCTCAGGCCGCTTGTGCCCGCGAGCCCGGCGGTGACCGTGCCGCTCCGCAGGTCGTAGGTTGTCGTCGAGGTGAGCGTGCCATTCCGGATGGCACCACCGCCAGCGAGGGTGACCGGGCCGATGGTCTCATGGTGCGAGCCCATGTCGAAGGTGCCGCCGTCGATGGTCAGTGTGGCGCGGTCGTTGATCTGGTCGCCGGCGTATCCAAGTGTCACGGTGCCGCCGTTGGTGATCTCGACGGCGGTGGTGTAGCGCAACGTGCGATCGGAGTACCCCGAGTAGCCCAGGAAGTTGAGCACAAGCGTGCCGCCGCTCACGGAGGTGGTGCCGGAGTAGGTGTTGGTGTCGATGAGCGTGACGGTGCCGCTCGTGGTCTTGCTGAGCGAGACCGTGCCCGCGAGGGTGCCGGAGACGGTCCCGCTCTGCAGTTCGAAGCCGACGTTCGAGGCGAGCGTGCCGCTCGAGATGTTGCCCTCGCGCATCGTCACGGCGCCCACGGTCTCGGCGCCGCTGCTGGAGAACTGGAGTGTGCCGCCATCGATGGTGAGCGAGGCGGCGTTGTTGATCCGCTCGGCGGCCTGGAGATAGAGTGTGGCGCCGGTGTTGACGACGACGGCGCTGGTGGCGGTCAAGGTGCTTGTGCCGCTGCCGGTGTAGGTGCTGGCGAGGTTGAGCGTGCCGCGTTCGATCGTGGTCGTGCCGGTGAAGGTGTTCGCGTTGTTGAGGGTCAGATATCCTGAACCGGCTTTGACGAGTCCGCCGGTGCCGTTGAGCGGCGCGGAGATCGTGGCGGAGACACCGGCATTGGTCGTGATCGTCGGGGCGGCGCCCACGAGGTTGATGGGCGACGAGTCGATGGAGTACCCGGAGCGTTCAAAGCGCAGGCTGTTCGCGGAGAGACCGTAGTAGCCGTAGATGGACACCGAACCGGCCAGGTCCCCGCCGAAGACGGCGGTGGCGGTGGCGGAGTCGACGCGGGCCCAGGACTGGATCTCCCCGGTGGGGCTTCCGGCGCGCCAAGTCAGGAAGGTCGGGCTGGCGCTCCACGCATTCAGGCCGCCGGCGCTGTTCCCGGTGGCCGTGGAGGCATCGCCGTCGGAGTCCCAATAGAAATCCTCCGCTCGGGCGGCGACGGTGGCGAGCAGGCCGAGCAGACACAGTATCCCGATCGTTGGCGTGCCTCTGCTGAGCGAGCCGATGCCGGGGTGGGGAGTCGTGGGGCGTTTCATGGGGACCAGCCGCCACGCTTGAGTACGGCAAAACTGATGACAATCCGAACGTGTCACGACGATTGGAACGCGGAGTCGCCGTCGCGGATGGCCGCCAGAGGCGGGCTGGGTCCCGCGGGGTTCAGTGGCCGGACCGACGCGAAGGCGGCAGCTGCGATGCGGCGCCGGCGATGTGCCGTTAACGGGAGGAACGGCCGGGCAAGTTGCGTCGGCCGATCCCGAATCCATCCAGCTCCTCGCCCTATGAAAGTCCCCGGACTGCGCAGCGACAGCGAACAGGTCGGCGGCCTCGTCTTCTTCGGCCGCATGCTCGACAAGATCCGTCTCAAGGCCGCGGGCCGGCTCCCGCCCGACTACTACACCGGCACCGCCGACCGCACGCATTTCGACGCCCGCTGCTGCACCTTCCTGCGCGTCGACTACGACCGCCTTGTCGCGCGCGTGCGGCAAGGCGGCACCGACGAGCAGATCCTCGAGTGGTGCTATGCGAACTTCCACCGGCCCAGCGCCGACGAGATCGAGGTTTGGAACGGCTTCATGACGAAACGCGGTTGGCGCGACGGCGGCAGCGCCGAGCTCGAACAGGCCAAACGCGACCGCGGCTTCGGCGACCGGGCGGACCTCCAGACCTGGTTCGACCTCCATCAGGCCGAGGAGGCGTGACGCGACCGGGCCCGTCCCGCGGCGCGGTGGGCGGGTGCGGCGCGGTGTCTCGTGCCTGTGACCGCAGGCCCGGAGCCTCAGGGTTGCGCGTGCTCCTCCACCGCCACGTAGCCGACGCCCTGCACGGCGCTTTTGAGAGAGCCGATGTCGGCGCGCTCGTGCTCCACGGTCACCTCATTGGCGGTGGCGTTCACCGTGACGGTGTTCACGTGCGGCACGGCCTCGATCGCCTTCTCGAGGTGGGCGACATCGGAGACCTGGAGTTTCGGGACGCGGAAGCGGGTGGTGGTCATGCCCGCCATTGTGCGCGGCGCGCCGCTGCGCGGCATCGGGTGGTGCGCAACGGACGGAACGGAGAAAATCCCGTGGGGCGGCGGGCGCTTGGCAAGCCACGGCGGCTCCCGTGGCGGGCAAGGCCGGACCGGCGACAGAAGGGAACGAAGAGAAGGAAGGGACGAGCCCGGAGGAATCTGGAACTCAGGAACGACGGCTCCGAGGTTCTCGCCCGAGGGCCGCGGCACGAGGCGGGGCGGCAGGGTCCGCTGTATCGATTCCCCAATCGCGCATGCCGGTCAGGATCACCGCGGTCGCGGCGGTGAGCAGCGTCGATCAGCGTTCATCAGCGGTTGATCATTCCGGGGATTGGGCTGGATCGCTGCGGCTCGGAGTGAGGTGGGCAGGCTCACCGATTTCGGAATGGTCTCACGCAGAGGCACGGAGGGCGCGGAGACTGATGAACCGACGCAGCGTTGCGTGGCTGCGGCGTTCGCGGTGCGACGGGCTGGGGTTGGTACCGGCCGTGGATCAACTCCGCGTTCGCTGCGCCTCCGCGTGAGCAACTCCGGATTCGGGTCGGGGCCCGTTCTCTGCCGGCTGTGCGTTCTTTGCGGCTGAACCTGTTCCCGGTTCGGGTGGCTGCTCTGTGTTCTTCTCCGGCTCCGTGGCCTGTGTGACGTACTGATACCCGCCGTCGGTGTCATGGTTTCCTGAATCCCTGATTTCCACATTCCCAGCCGCCCTCACGGCTCACGGGACGCTGCTGTGCAGCAGAGTAGGAAGGTTCGCCCTACCGGCGGATGCTTGTTACCCGATGCTCGCTACCCGCTCCTCACTCCTCGCTCCTTCCCCGCCGGCGGGTTGCCTTTCCCCTCTTTCGGTCGCTTGCTGGCGGTGCGACCAATGCCCATCTCCCGGAAACGTTTCTTCCGCATTCCCGATCCCCAGGACACGACGATCTACGTGCGGCCGGGCTACAACCGCGTGCTGTCCGAGGAATTCGAGGCGCTCAAGGTCAAGCGCGTCGGCTTGGTGAAGGACAAGGTCGAGGCGCACAGCCAGGGCGACCTGCGCGAGAACTTCGGCTTCAAGGCCGCCAAGGAGGCGATCCGCGCGGTGGACCGCAAGATGACCGCGCTCGACCGCTTCGTGGCCCGCAACACCTTCATCGAGGTCGACCCCGCCACTTGGCTCACCAAGCCGACCGACACCCTGCAGCTCGGGCACGTGGCCACGATCGAGAAGCTGGACCTGCCGTCCCGGCGGAAGAACGTGTTCACCTTTCTGGTGACGACGCACGGCGAGACCGCGAGCGATCCCGAGTCGGGGATCGAATGCCTGCCGCACGATTCCCCGCTGGCCAAGGTCGCGCTGGGCATGGCGGCGCAGGAGAGCCGCGAGGTCGTGCTGCCCGCGGGAGCGGCGATTCTGACGATCCGCGAGATCCGCAATCCGACCCAGGCCGAGCTCGACCGCCTGCTCTCGGAGATCAAACCGCCGCAGATCGACGACGAAGCGTGATGAAGGAAGGAGCGAGTAGTGGGGAGCGAGGAGGTGGAAACTGGGAGGACGGAGTGGCGACAGAAGGTAACGAAGGGAAGGAAGGGCGGAGGGCAGACGCCGGAGGACGGATGGCGGACGATCGACGACGGAGTGGCGGAAGAAACGTCCCTACCACATCCACGTTGATCGGGACTGATCCGGAGGTCGGGCTCAGCGCTTATCGGCGTCCATCAACGGTTGCACTTCCCGGGGGGGCTGAACGGCTGAACCGTGTGGCGATCCGGGATTCGCATCGCGCCAACCTCACGCTACGGTCGAATCCATGACCCACAAAAGCAGCAAGGTGGAGGCGCTTGCCGCGCGATTCGCCGGCCGGCGCTTGGATGCGCGCTATCTGGGCTACTTCGATTTGTTCAACCGGCAGTGCTTCTATGAGGCGCACGACGTGCTCGAAGATCTCTGGCTGCTCGACCGCAACGGCCCGGACGGGGCCTTCTACAAGGGGCTCATCCAGTTGGCCGGCGCCTTTGTCCTTCTGCAGAAGAACCGGCAGCGCGCGGCGGAGCGGGTCCTCGGGTTGGCCGAGGCGAATTTGCGCCGCTACCCCAGCCGCCATTGTGCGATCGAGCTTGGTCCCGTGCTGGCGCTTGTCAGCCAACGGCGGGACGAACTCCGGGGCGGCAATTCTGGCGTCAACCCGCTCGCCGCGACGGTTCCTCCCGTGCTGCGCTGGCCGGACGAGAGCGATCCGCTGGCGTGAAAGCTGGGGGCGTGCCCGATCCCAAGGCCAGCCCACGCGGGGCAAAGCGGTTGCTGGCTGATCGCTGCGCTCGTGAGCGGCGCCACGGGCAAGTTTGGTTCCGTTCCTGACTCCCTGAGTTCCAGATTTCCACATTCCCCTGTCAGGAAGCGAGCGCAGCGAGCTTCTCGCGGAGGTGGGTGCGGCGGTCGCGGCTCTCGTTGTTGCGCACGGCCATGCCCCACGCGGCGGGCTCGCCGACGATGAAGACCCGCTTTTTGCCGCGCGTGATCGCGGTGTAGAGCAGGTTGCGCTGGAGCATCATGAAGTGGCCCTTCAACAGCGGCACGATCACGACCGGGTATTCGCTTCCCTGCGACTTGTGGATCGAGCACGCGTAGGCAAGGGCGACGTCGCCCAGGTCGCCGCGGTCAAGGGTCTGCTTGGTGCCGTCGAAGTCGGCTTCGAGCGTGCCGGCCTCGGGGTCGACGGCGGTGACGACCGCGATGTCGCCGTTGAAGATGCCCTTGTCGTAGTTGTTGCGGAGCTGGATGAGTTTGTCGCCGGCGCGCAGTTCGCCGGCGGGCGAGCGGAGCGCGGCGCCGCGGGGGTTCAACGCGGCCTGGAGCTCGCGGTTGAGGTTGCCCACGCCGGCCACGCCCTTGTGCATGGGCGCGAGCACCTGAACTTCGGCGACGGGATCGAAGTGCCGGAGCTTTTGGGGGATGACCTTCGTGCAGAGCTCGATCACGCGCGCGACGCACTCCTCGGCGGAGCCGACGGGGAGGAACAACAGGTCGTGATGGAGCGGATGCGTGGCGAGCTCGGCGATGGTGGGCGGCAGGGCGGCGTCGCCGTTGTTCACGGCGTGGGCGGTGACGACGATCTGGCTCTGCTGCTGTTGGCGGAAGATGACGGCCAAGCGCGTGACCGGCGCCAGGCCGGAGGCGATCAGATCTTTGAGTACGTTGCCGGCGCCGACGGAGGGAAGCTGGTCGACATCGCCCACGAGCAGGATGTGCGCGGAGGACGGCACGGCCTGGAGCAACGCGGCGGCGAGGCGCGCGTCGAGCATCGAGGCCTCGTCGACGACGAGAAAGTCGGTCGGCAACGGCGAGGCGGAGTCGTGGGAGAAGCCGCCCTTGGCGGCGTCGAATTTGAGGAGGCGGTGGATGGTCTGCGCGAAGCCGCCGGTCGTTTCGGCGATGCGCTTGGCGGCGCGGCCGGTGGGTGCGGCGAGGTGCACGCGGACTTTCTTGGCCTTCAGGATGCCGACGAGCGCGCGCAGTGTGGCGGTTTTTCCGGTACCGGGGCCGCCGGTGAGGATGGAAATCTTCGAGGTGAGCGCGGCGCGGAGGGCGGCGGCCTGTTGCTCGGCGAACTGGAGCTGCGACTTCTCCTGCGCCCACACGATGGCGGCATCGACCTTGATCGGCGGCAGGCCGGAGGTGCAGCGCGACACCCGCGTGAACGCGGTGGCGATCTTCTCCTCGGCGCGGTGATAGAGCGGGAGCTGGACGGCGGTGGCCGGCGCGCCGGCGTCGCCGTGGCGGACGAGGTCGTGGGCGGCGACGAGGGCGTCGATGCGTTTGGAGAGGAGTGCGGGATCGGTCTGGAGCAGTTCGGCCGCGTGGGCGCGGAGGTCGTTTTCGCCGTAGGCGGTGTGGCCCTCCTCGGCGAGCTCGGCCAGGGCGAAGAGCAGTCCGGCGTCGAGGCGCGGCGGGGCATCGTTGGCGAAGCCGAGGTTGATGGCGATCTTGTCGGCGGTCTTGAAGCCGATGCCGTCGATCTCGCGGGCGACGCGGTAGGGCTCGGCGAGGAGGATCTGCTTCGCCTGCGGTCCGTACTTACCGACCAACTTCACGCACTGCGAGGGCGTGACCCCGTAGGTCTGGAGGAAGATGAGGATCTCGCGGAGGGCGCGCTGGTCCTCCCAGGATTTCTTGATCGCGGTGGCGCGGGTGGGGCCGATGCCCTCGACCTCGCGCAGGCGCGAGGACTCCTCGCTGATGACGCGCAGGGTGTCGGCGCCGAAGCGGTCGACGATCTTGTTGGCGTAGGTCTTGCCGATGCCCGGCACGAGGCCGCTGCCAAGGTATTTGCGGATGCCGTAGACGCCGGCGGGGAGCTCGGAGCGCCAGGCGGTGATTTTGAACTGCGCGCCGTGCTGCGGGTGGCGGACCCATTCGCCGCCCAGCGAGAGCGTCTCGCCGCACTGGACGCCCGGGAGGAGGCCGACGATGGTGACGAGGGCGGGATCGGGGGCCTTGGCGCGGGCGGGGGCGTTCTGGGACTTCGTGCGCGGAGGCGGCGGCTCGTCGGAGGAGTCGGGGCGGAGCTCGGCGATGGTGTAGCTGTTCTCCTCGTTGAGGAAGATGATGCGCTCGAGGACGCCGCGCAGGGAGCTGGGAGGGTTCGCCGGACCGGACACGGTGAGAAACGGATGGCGGAGGGGGCGGCGGGAGGCAAGAGGCGAGAGGGTGAAGCAATAGGTGACAAGCGGCCACGTGACAAGGCACGGAAGACAGAGGCCAGAGGACGGATCGCTGCGCTCGCGAGCGGCGCCACAAAGGACGGGCTGATCGGACCTGGTGCTTGCCGACTTGGAAACCTGTCACTTGCGCACGGAGTGCGGGCGGCGGCGCGCTTGTGCGTGGCCCGGTGGGCGCTACGGTGCGGGCATGTTCATCAAGGTGTTCACGACCGGTGGCACGATCGACAAGGTGTATTTCGACCAGCTCAGCGAGTTCCAGATCGGCGATCCCCAGATCACGGAGATCCTGGCGCCGGTGCATCCGGCCTTCGAGTGGGCGGTGGAGGCTGTGCTGCGCAAGGACAGCCTGGACCTGACGGCCGCCGACCGCGCCTTGCTGCGGGAACGCATCGCGGGCGATCCGGCGGAGCGGGTGCTCGTGACCCACGGGACGGATACGATGCGCGAGACCGCGCGCGCCCTCGCCGGCATCCCGGGCAAGACGGTCGTGCTGACCGGTGCGCTGGCCCCGGCGCGGTTCAGGGAGAGCGACGCGGTGTTCAACGTGGGGTTTGCGCTCGCGTGCGTGCAGACACTGCCGCCGGGCGTGTACCTGGCGATGAACGGCGCCGTGTTCGACCCGTTCCATGTCCGGAAAAATCGGGCGCAGAACACATTCGAGGCGGAGGCGTGACCCCGGCGCGGCGCGCGCGAGCCGGGGCGGAAGCCGCCGGGATGGGTCTTGCGCCGGAGGGACGGGCGAGGCTTTGTGGGCGGCACCCGCCGGAGAGGACTTCCGGGATGGATTCGGCGATGCGCCCCGCACCGCCGGTCCCGTGGAGGACAGGCGGACGTGCAACAGACCCAAACATGAAAAGACTCGGCACTTTCCTTGTCGCCGTCTCCTGCTTTGCGGGAGCCGCCCTGGCCCAGAACGATTCCGCTCCTGCGCCTGCGCCGGACGCGGCGAAGCTCGCGTTGGCCCATGAGGTGATCGGAGCCATGCAGGCCGACCGTTCGCTCGAGGCGATGACCGGCCAGATCAAGCAGATGGTCGCGCAGCAGACCGCCTCGTTCCTGCCCGCGGGCGCCACCGAGGAGCAGAAGGCGATGGTCGCGAAGCTGCAGGACGAGGCGCTCGATCTCGCGATGGAGGCCGCGCGCGGCATGATCCAGAAGATGGATGCCGTCTACGCGGACGTGTACAGCACGGAGGAGCTGACCGCGATCAAGACGTTCTTCACCTCGCCGGAGGGGTACTCGATGATGGCGAAGCAGCCGCAGTTGATGCAGCGGATGATGCCGCTGATCCAGCAGATGCAGAGCGAGCTGATGCCGAAGGTCACCGCGCTGCTGCAGAAGGGACGGCAGGAGATCACCCCGATCCCGGCGCCGGCTTCGGCGACGACGCCGCCGGTCGAGGTGCCCGCGCCGGCCCAGTAACCGCGCAGGCAGGCCGCAGTTCTCCCGCCGGAGCGAAACCGCTCCGGCTTTTTTGTCGGCGCGGGCGGGGCCGACGGCCGGACCCCGCCGCGGCTCGGCACAGGGGTGGCGTGATCGCGGCGGAAGGACCCGGAAACAAGACGGCCGGCCCCGCGAGGGACCGGCCGTTGAAAGCGGGGAGCGCCCGCGCCGGCGTGCTCAGCGCGCGGTGACGCTGACGGGGATCGTGATCTCGCCGGAGCCGACGCCGGTCACGAAGAGGCTGCCCTGCCCGGGCTGGCCGCCCTGCACGGGGATGGTGGCCGTGGTCGCCCCCGCGGGGATGATAACCTCGGGCATGATGACGGACTTCGGGATGTCGGTGCTCACGTCGATGAGCAGGCCGCCCTCGGGGGCGGGATGGCCGAGCGAGAAGGTGAGGTTGGCGCGGCCGCCGGTCTGGAGCATGAGCTCGGTCGGGGCGACATCGAGCGACAGACCGTCGACGCGGAAGGAGCCCACGTCCTGGCTGGTGGTGCCGTTGTTGAGGGAGACCTTGTAGGCGCGGCCGGCGGGCACGGCGGGCACGGCGAACGAGATGGCGTTGGGCGACTCGAACACGGTGCGCGCCGGGACGCTGTCGAGGTAGACGACATCCTGCGGGGTGAAGCCGCGGCCGACGATGGCGATGCGGGCCCCGATGGGGCCGCGCACGGCCTCGAGGGTGTAGACGTAGCGGTTGGTGAGCTTGATCGTGCGAAGCTCGGTGTATTCTTCGACAGGGTACGCCGTGTTGTTGCGCTGCTTGGCGTAGTTGACCAGGAGATAGTAGGTCGCCTCGGTGCGGCCGGGGGGCATGCGGTAGTCGAACTCGTAGAGGCCGTCGCCCAGCGGGCTGGCGGTCATCGGATGGATCTGGCCGTCGATGACGATCTGGACCTTGAGCGTGTTCTTCACGAGGTCGGCCTCGGCCGGCTTCACCCGCGCGGTGATGGTGTAGATCGACGAGGGGTTCTCGGCGACCGTGTCGGAGGTCATGTTGACGATCGTCGTGCCGCAACCGGTGAGGAGGAGCGCGAACGCGGAGGCGGCGCCGAGGAGCCCGCTTTTCCAGAAAGAAGCCTGCGAGTGTTGCATAAATGTTTGCTGGTGCCGGCGTTTCGTTGCGTCGTGGCCGGCGCAGATGGCGAATTCTCTAACGATCGCGGCACAGCCAGAGCAAGAAAAAGCCGAGCCGGTGGCGCTCGGTGTGTACGTGCACATCCCGTTCTGTTCCACCACTTGCGAATACTGCGCGTTCTATCAGGTGCGGCCGGAGGGCGACGACCTCGCGCGGTTCCTGCGCGACATCGAGCGGGAGCTGGCGTTGGTCGACGCGCCGCTGCGCGCGACCACCGTCTTCTGGGGCGGCGGCACGCCGGGCCTGTTGCCGGCGAGACAGCTCGGCGAACTCTGCGCGCTGCTGCGCAGCCGGCTCGCGACGGCGCCGGTCGAGTGGAGCGTGGAGATGGCGCCGGGCACGGTGACGCGCGAGCGGCTCGCGGCGTTGCGCGACGGCGGCGTGACGCGGATCTCGCTCGGCGTGCAGAGCCTGCAACCGGAGCTGCTCGCCGCGCTCGGCCGGCGGCACTCGCGCGAGCAGGCGTTGCGGGCGTACGACCTGGTGCGGGCGGCGGGCTTCGCCTCGGTCAACCTCGACCTGATCTTCGCGGTCCCCGGGCAGGACGCGGCGAGCTGGCGGAGCGATCTCGCCGCGGCCGTGGCGCTCGGGCCGGACCATATTTCCACGTACTGCCTGACCTTCGAGGAGGACACGGCGCTGTTCGTGAAGCTCTCGCAGGGCAAGGTGACGCTCGATGTGGAGAAGGAGGCGGCGTTCTACGAGACGACGTGGGACGAACTCGGCGCCGCGGGCTTCGCGCAATACGAGATCTCGAACTATGCGCGGCCGGGCCACGCGTGCCGGCACAATCTCAATACGTGGGCGATGCAGGAATGGCTCGGCTTCGGGCCCTCGGGCGCTTCGCAACACGCCGGCTGGCGCTACCAGAACCCGCCCGATCTTGCCGCCTGGCGCGCCGATCTCGACCGCGGCCGACGCGGCACGGCCGACCGCACGGCGCTCACGCCGGAGCTGCTCGCCGCCGACACGTTGATCTTCGGCCTGCGCTGCAACGCCGGTGTGGACCTCGCCGCCGCACAACGCCGTTTCCCGACGGCGGACTGGACCGCGTACCGCGCGCTTGCGGCGCGGCTCGTGGCCGGGGGCGTGGCCGAGTGGGGCGCGCCGGACGTGTTGCGGTTGACGCGGCGCGGGCGATTGCTCGCGGACTCGGTCGGCGCGGCGGTGTTGGAGATTTGAGGCGAGAGGCGAGAGGGCAGAGGCGAGAGGACAGAGGACAGAAGACAGAGGACAGAAGACAGAGGACAGAAGACAGAAGACAGAGATCGGCGGAGAACGGGAGAGGGCGCGCGACTAGATTTCGGAGACGAGGGCAAGCGTGGGTTCTTCACCGCGGGTTGGGAGCAACTTCCGAGTAGGTGTGAATAAGTTTTCGGACTTCCCCATTGCCGGCGGATGGGGCGGCGCCTCGAATCGCGCGCCTCGTTTCCCGCATGTACCTCAAGGCCCTCAAGCTGCACGGTTTTAAGAGCTTCGCCGACCCGACCGAACTTCGTTTCGAGCCGGGCGTCACCGTCATCGTCGGGCCCAACGGCTGCGGCAAAAGCAACATCGCGGACTCGATCCGCTGGGTGCTCGGCGAACAGAGCGCGAAGGCGCTGCGCGGCGGCAAGATGCACGACGTCATCTTCGAGGGCACGGACACGCGCAAACCGCACTCGATGTGCGAGGTGTCGCTGCTGCTGACCGACTGCGAACAGGCGCTCGGCATGGATTTCCACGAGGTCGAGATCACCCGCCGCGTGTCGCGGGACGGCTCGAGCGAGTACCACCTCAACGGCCAGCCGTGCCGCCTGAAGGACATCCAGAAGCTTTTCATGGATACCGGCATCGGCCGGACCTCCTACTCGATCATGGCGCAGGGCCAGATCGACCAGATCCTGTCGTCGAAGCCGGACGAGCGCCGCGCGGTCTTCGAGGAGGCCGCGGGCATCACGCGCTACAAGGCGCAGCGCCGCGAGGCGCTCGGCAAGCTCGCGCTCACCGAGCAGAACCTCGCCCGCGTGGCCGATGTCGTGACGGAGGTGGGGCGGCAGATCGGCAGCCTCAAACGCCAGGCCTCGAAGGCGATGCGGTTCCGCCGGCTCAACCACCGCCTGCGCCACCTCGCGCTGGCGCATGATGGTTTTCAATACCAGCAGCTCCGCGGCGTGCTCGACGAGCTGTCCGGCCGCCTCCAGGTGCTGCGCGGCGAGGCGGACACCCGCCGTTCGCTGCTGCAGGAGCACCAGGCCTCGCTCGAGGCGCAGAAGGCCCGCCGCACGGAGCTCAACCAGCGCGTGCAGGAGGCGCAGCAGGCGGTCTTCGATCTGCGCTCGGAGCGCGAGCAGGCGGCGAACCAGATTCACCTCAACCAGGTCAAGGGACAGGGACTGCGCGACCGCATCGCGTCGGCGCAGGACGACCTCGGCGAACTGGAGATGCAGCTCAAGGAGGTCTCCGACCAGGCGACCAGCGGCCAGCAGGACCGCCAGATGCAGCTCAACCTGCTCGGCGAGTCCGACGCGGCCTTCCAGGCGAAGAACCGGGAACTCGCGCTCGTCGAGGGCGAGCTCACGCGCCTCGAGCAGCTCGTGCAGAAGGAGAAATTCCAGCTGCTCGAGCTCGAGAGCAAGGTCGCGCGGTTGCGCACCGATTGCTCGGCGCTCGAGGTCGACCAGAAGACGGCGGTGGCGCGCCACGAACAGCTGCAGGCCGACATGGCCGGCGCGATGGCGCAGCGCGAGGAGGCCACGGCCAACCTCGAACAACTCCGGGTCGCCGCGGCCTCGGCACGTTCCACGGTGCAGACCGTGCAACAGGAGGTCGCCGAGGCGCAGAAGGGCGTGCAGGAGACGACGGCGAAGTTCCGCGAAGGGCAGCGCCGCCTGCAGGAGATCGACCGCAGCCTCGCGCAGAAGCACGCGCGCCTGAAGCTGCTCCAGCAACTGCAGGAGAAGTGGGAAGGCTTCGGCGAAGGCGCGAAGGCGCTGCTGCAGGGCCGGCTCACCGACCTCGGCGGCGGCTCGCCGTTTGCCGCGCTCACGCACGGCGTGGATTTCCGTCCGGAGTTTGCGAAGGCCGCCGAGGCGTTGCTCGGCGCGGCGGTCGAGGCCGTGCAGGTCGCCGACCTCGCGACCGCGCAGGCGATCCTCGCCCGCCTGGAGAACGACAAGATCGGCGGCGCGTACCTCAAGGTGCCGACGCCGGAGTCGACCAACGGCGCGGCGCCGGCGGAGCTGCCGGAATTCCTGCGGCCCGCGACGGCGGTGTTCACCGACGACTGCACGGGGCACCCGTTGCACAGCGTGCTCGCCTCGTGCTACGTGGCGGACTCGCTCGAGCAGTTCCTGAGCTTCTGGGCCCAGCGGCAGGATTTCAGCTTCCTCATGGTCGCCACGCCCAAGGGCGAGTGGGTCGACCGGCGTGGCATGGTGTTCGGCGGCTACCAGAAACGGCCGGCCTCGAGCATCGTCCAGCGTGAGATCGACATCCGCGAGACCTCGCGCGAGGTCGCGAAGGAGCAGGAGGCGCACGACCAGCAGAAGGCGTTGATCGACCAGATCAACGCGGAGCTCGTCGCCTTCGAGCAACGCCTCTCCGACAAACGCGCCGAGGTGCAGACGGCCAACGAGGCCGTCGCCACCGCGCAGGCCGAGGAGAAGTCCGGCCAGCGCGCGCTCGACGAAGCGGAACAGCGCGTGGCGCGGCTCGAGCGCGATGTCGAGGGTCTCGAGGCGATGCGGCAGGAGGCGGAGGCGAAGTTCGCCAAGGCGCAGGCCGTGCTGATCGAGGTCGACCGCGCGATCACGGCCGGCCGCGAGTCGATCACCGCGAACGAGGCGAAGATCGTCGAGATCCGCAACCAGCGCGATGTGCAGCGCGAGACGCTCGGCCATGCCCGGCTCGAGCTCGCCGAGCGCCGGCAGCGTGTCGAGATCATCGACCGCGGGCTGGGCGAGATGGTGAAACGCCGCCAGCAGCTCGCCGAGCTGCTCGAACAGCGTCGCAGCGAGCTGGAGATGTGGACGGCGCAGGTCGCCGAGCTCGAGGCGGCGGAGCAGGGGCAGGCGGCGCGCGTCGAGGAACTCGCGCGCACGCAGGCCGTGGCGCAGGAATCGGTCGAGGCGATCCGTCGCGAGCTCGCCGAGCTCGAGCAGGCGGTGAGCGCGGTCGAGGGCGAGCAGAGCAGCCTGCGCGACCAGGCCGAGACTTCGGCCGGCGAGCTGAGCCAGTGCGAGATCCGCTACACCGAGCACAAGGCGCGGTCGCGTTTCCTCGCCGAAGAGGCGATGCGCGAGTTCTCGATCGATCTGGGTGAGGTGAACTGGCGCATGGAGTTCTGGAAATCCGACGACGAGCCCGAGGGTCTCAAGCCGCTCGATCTCGACGAGGACGAGGACGAGGAGGGCGCGAAGCCCGCCGAGGCGGCGCCGGAGGTGACGGCCGACGGCGCGACGCCCGCGGAGGCGCCAGCCAAGCCGCGCCGCAGCCGCAAGGCCAAGGAGCCGCGCGGCGAGCCCACCGAGGAGCAGCTCGCGGCCCTGGACCAGACGAACTGGGACCAGGTCCGCAGCGAAGTGCAGGCGCTCCGCCAGCGGCTCAACAGCATGGGCGCGGTCAACCTCGTCGCCATCGAGGAGTACGCCGAGCTCAAGCAGCGCTACGACTTCCTGAAGACGCAGAGCGACGACCTGATCACCTCGAAGGACGCCCTCATGAAGGCGATCGACGAGATCAACGCGACTTCGCTCAAGCAGTTCGCGCTCACCTTCGAGCAGATCCGGAAGAACTTCGCGTTCACCTTCCAGACACTCTTCAACGGCGGCAACTGCGACCTCCAGCTGGTCACGCAGGACGACCCCCTGGAGAGCGGCATCGACATCATCGCGCAGCCCCCGGGCACGAAGCTCAACAGCCTCACGCTGCTCTCCGGTGGCCAGAAGACGCTCACCGCGGTCGCGCTGCTCTTCGCGCTCTACCTCGTGAAGCCCAGCCCGTTCTGTTTGCTCGACGAGCTGGACGCGCCGCTCGACGAGTCGAACATCGAACGTTTCACCACGCTGCTGAAACGCTTCGTCGAGAGCTCGCAGTTCATCATCATCACGCACAACAAGCGCACGGTGGCCGCCGCCAACGCGATCTACGGTGTGACGATGCAGGAACGCGGTGTGTCGAAGACCGTCTCGATGCGCTTCAACAAGGAGGCGCACTCCGACACCGGCCTGCTCACCCCGATCGCCGAGTCGGTGCGCAGCACGCATGCCGATCGCCTGACGCCCGCGCTGCCCGCCCAGGTCGCGGTGCCGTCGGAGGCGGATGACGCCGGCGCGAACTGAGGGAGCGTGCGGCGTCGCTAGGTCGGGCTTTACGCCCGACTCGCGCAGACGAGATCCGAAGAGTCGGGCATGAAGCCCGACCTACGTTGCGCTGGCGCGGGTCACTGCGCCGGGAGCGCGTAGAGCACGCCATCCTGGCCGGCGAAGAGCACGAGCCCGCCGGCGACAACCGGCGAACCGGCGATGCCGGTGACGTAACGCTCGGCGAGCGGCGCGAGGCGCACCCGCCACTTCGGGGCGCCGGTGCGGCGGTCGAGCGCGACCATGCCGCCGTCCTGAGCGACCGGATATTCCGTCGCGCCCGCGGCGCCGGCGAACACCGTGTCGCCCGCCACGGCCGGCGTGCCCCACGTCCAACCGAGCACGTCGGTGGACCAGTGTTCCGCGCCGGTCTGCGGATCGAGCGCGGTGACGGTGCGCAGGTCGGAGGAGCCGAGATACAGGGTGCCGTCGATCAGCCGCGGCGCAGACTCGACCCACGAGCCGGCGTGGAAACGATCCCAGCGGACGGCGCCGTCGGCGAGCGCGAGGCTGTAGAGTTTGCTGTTGCGGCTGCTCACGAGTACGGCGTCGCTGGCGAGCACCGGGTCGGCGGTGACGGGCTGGCCGGTGTCGAAGCTCCAGAGTTGGGCGCCGTCGGCCCGGGCGAGCGCGGTGACGCGGCCGGCCCAACTGCCGACGACGAGCCGGTCGCCGGCGACGAGGATGCTGTTGCGCAGAAGTCCGCCGACGGTCGCCCGCCAGCGGACCTCGCCCGTGGCGAAGTCGACGGCCGCGACGGCTCCCGCGGCGGTGGGCACGTAGACGACGCCGCCCGCCTGCGCGGGAGCGGGACCGGCGAAATCGTAGGAGAATTCGGTCGCGGCGGGCGGCCGGCGCACGACCTCGCCACCGCCGAGCGCGGCGCGCCAGACGGGTTTGCCGGTGGCGCGTTCGAGCCGAAGGAGTTCGCCGGCGTCGTTGAGGAACAGCACGGAGTCGCCGGCGACGAGCGCCCCGCCGTGGATCGCGGCTCCGGAGGCGAAGGTCCAGGCGCGTGCGCCATCGGCGAGGCGCACGGCGTGCAGCACACCGCCCTCGTCGCCCACAAACGCCAGCTCGCCGTCGGCGGCGGGCGTGGTCCACAGCGCGGCGCCCGCACGGTAGGTCCAGACCGGCGCCGGGCCGGCCGGATACTGGGGCGTGACGGGCGTCGTCACCAAGGGCTCGCTGCGGCGCAGGCGCACCGGGTGGGCGCCCATCACGGTGCCGACGAGTTCGCCCTCGCGCAGGGTGAGCGCGAGACCGAGGTTGGCGTTGCGGTACTGTTCGCCCTCGCGGGCGACCTCGCCGATGTCACTGCCGAAGAGGTGGAGCACGGCGAACCACTGGCGGCCGGTGAGGCGGCTCTCCGTGCCGGGGCGGAACTCGAAGCCGATCTGATAGCGCTGGCGTTCCATTTCGGTTTCGCCGAGCCAGAAACCCTCGATCGGGTCGGCGGCCGCGGCACGGAGGGTGAGGCCCAGCAGGAGCAGGAGCGTGAAGCGCATAGGGGAGGGGAGAAGAATCCCGCGCGCGCGGCAACTCCTTCAGCCTTTCCCCCGAGGAACGGGCGCGCCGGAACGGAACCGGCCCGTTCGCGGCGGAGCAGCCGGCCTCGGCGCAGCCGGCCACCGCGTATCCGGGCTGTACCTATTCTGCGGCGACGGTGATCGTTGTGCGCAGAACCAGGTCGCGGTCCGCGGAGGACGAACCGACGAGAAGCTCGACCGGACCGAGCTCGACGACCCAGGCGTGTTCGACCTCGTCCCAGTGGCCGAGATCGGCGGCGGCGAGCGGGAGCGTGACGGTGGCCGTGGCGCCGGCGGCGACCGTGATGCGTTTGAAGCCCCTGAGCTGTTTCAACGGGCGGGCGACCTTCGACTGCGGATGACGCACGTAGAGCTGCACGACCTCGTCGCCCTCACGCGCCCCGGTGTTCCGCAGGTCGACGGAGACGTCGATGCGGCCGTCCGGAGCGAGCGTCGTGGCGCTGGGGCGGAGGTTGGCGAAGGCGAAGGTGGTGTAGCTCAGGCCGAAGCCGAAGGGGTACTGCGGCTCGCCGGTGAAATATTGATACGTGCGGCCGTGGCGGATGTCGTAGTCCATCATCGGCGGGAGCTGGTCGAGGGACTTCGGCCAGGTCTGCGTGAGCTTGCCGCCGGGGTTGACCAGGCCGAACAGCACATCGGCGAGCGCGTTGCCCTGCTCCTGGCTGGCGTGGGTGAGGTGGACGATGGCGGGGGCGTGCTCCGCCGCCCAGGGCAGCGCGATCGGGAAATTGGCGACGAGCACGACGACGGTGCGCGGGTTCGCCTCGCACACGCGACGGATGAACTCCTCCTGCCCGTGCGCGAGCGTGAGTTCCCGGCGGTCGACGGCCTCCTTGCCCTCGGCGGGCGAGGTGACGGTCTCCCAGCCGGCGTTGCCCTCGGGATGGTTGCCCACGCAGACGATCGCGACATCGGAGCGGCGCGCGAGCTCGACGGCGGCGGCGGACATGTCGCCGGCCCAGCGCGCGGCGACCCCGTCGTCGGTGCTGCGCGCGGGGTTGACGGCGGCCTCGATGCCCTCGCGCGGGGTGACGAGATAGGGCGCGGTGCCGCCGTACCAGTCGGAGAGGACGGCGTTGGCCAGCGGGCCGACGACGGCGAGGGACTGGAGCGCCTTGCGGTCGAGCGGGAGCAGGGCCGCGGAATTCCTCAGGAGAACGATGGAGCGCTGCGTGGCCCGGCGAACGAGGGCGCGCGTCTCCGGTTGCGCCCACGGCTCGGGCGCACCGGCGGAACCGATTGTTGAATACGGACTGCGCTCGGCGGGATCCAGCAGCCCGAGGCGCAGCGAGACGCGGAAGAGTCCGCGCAGCGCGCGGTCGAGGTCGGCCTCGGTGAGCAGGCCGCGGGCGACGGCTTCGGTGACCGCCTCCTTGTGCTGGTCGAGGAAATGGTTGATGCCGGCCTTCACGCAGGCGGCGGCGGCGGTCGGGAGGTCGGGGAAGGCCTTGTGCTTCTCGACGAGCAGGCGGAGTCCGCCGCCATCGGTGCAGACGATGCCATCGACGCCCCACTCGCCGACGACGATCTCGTTGAGCATCGGGTGGACATGGGCGGGCGTGCCGTTGACGGCGTTGTAGGCGGCCATGAGGGCCCGCGAGCCGCCGTCGCGCACCGCCATTTCGAACGGTTTGGCGTAGTACTCGCGCCAGAGGCGGGCGTCGAAGTCGGAGGAGGAGGATTCGCGCCGGTCCTCGTTGGAGTTGGCGAGGAAGTGTTTCAGGAGCGCGGCGGTCTTCCAATAACGCGGGTCGTCGCCCTGGAGGCCGCGGGTGAACGCGGCGGCGAGGGTGCCGACGAGGAAGGGGTCCTCGCCGTAGGTCTCCTCGGTGCGACCCCAGCGCGGGTCGCGGGCGAGGTCGGCGTTGGGCGCACGGATGATCAGGCCGGCGCGGGCGTACCGATAACACTGGTACAGGAAGCGCGCCTCCTCGGCCTCCTGTGCGGCGACGGCGCGCAGGAGTTCGGGGTCCCACGTCTCACCGAGGCCGTAGGCCTGGGGGAACTGGGTGGTGGGGGTGGGGTTGCGGTGACCCCAGTTGCTCGGGCCGCCCTGCGCGACGCCGTGGTAGCCCTCGATGTGCGGCGAGCCCACCACGCCCAGGCGCGGCACGGAGGCGCTGCGGGCCAGGCAGTCGATCTTCTCCTCGGGCGTGAGGCGGGAGATGAGATCGTCGATACGGGTTTCGGCGGGCAGGTCGGGGTTCTGGTAGGGGAGCATGGTGGCGGCGGAGGCGGTTGCCGCGGCCAGGGCGCCGGCGACGGCAAGGAGACGGGGTGGCATGGCAACGCGATGGGCCCGCGGGCGCCGGGCGGCAACGGGCAAACGGCCGTGGCATCGTGCGGCTCGGCCGGATATTGAATCCCGCGCCCGGCGGGTTCGCCGGCGGGGCGCGCGCGGGGAACGCCCGGCCCGTCGAGAGCGAGCGCCGTGGGGATCCGGGGCCGGTGCGGCGTGCGGCTTACGAGCTTGAGCAGCACGAAGATTTCGCGACACTACGATTGTCGCCCAACCGAATGCCGTTCACCCACGCCATCGAGGGAAGCCTGATCCATTTCCGGTGGAGCGGCGTGCTTACACGCGAGGAGTTCCAGTCCCTGGGGGAGGCGATGCCGGGGTTGGTGCGGCAGGTGTGGCAGTCGACCGGACGGATGCCGCACGTGCTGCACGATTTCCGAGCCACGGAGGGCTGCGACTTTCCGCCGCTGACGGCCTACGAGATCTCGTTGCGGCGGCGGACGGTGCCGATTCCCGAACCGGTGAAATCGGCGGTCGTGGCGACGCCGACCGGCGGTTGGGCGATGGCGCGGGTGTTCCAGGCGCTCAACCGGAACGACAATCTCGTGATGGAGCTCTTCGAGACCGAGGAGGCGGCGCGGGCCTGGCTCGGATCGGAGTAGCACAGCGGTGCGGATGGCGGAGTGTCTGCCCGCGGACCGCGCCGGCGCCCGGGGCGCCTGTAACCGAGGTGTTGCGACGCGGGCGCGGCGGCCGGGACGGTGGCGGCGCGGCCACGGCCCATTGATGAAAAAAAAACGGGGAGCCGGCGAACCGGCTCCCCGCGGGGTTGTATGGCGAAAGGTCTATTTCGAGAGCTGGTTCTTGAGGAACTCGATGCTCGTGCGGGTCTGGTCGCTCTGCTCCATCATCGCCTCAACGGACTTGCAGGCATGGATGACGGTGCCGTGGTCGCGACCGCCGAAGTTCTCGCCGATCTCGGCGAGAGAGTGCTTCGTGAGGAGGCGGGCGAGGTACATCGCGATCTGGCGGGGGATGGCGATGTTGTTGGGCCGGCGCTTCGAAAGCATGTCGCTGTGGCGAAGCTGGTAGTAGTCGGCCACGCGCTTCTGGATCGTGTCGATCGTGAGCTGGTTCTGCGCCTGCTCCATGAGCACGTCCTTGAGCAGCATCTCGACGGTGGGGATGTCGATGCGGCGGTTGGTCAGGGCGGCGTAGCTGGCGACCTTGATGAGCGCGCCTTCGAGCCGGCGGACGTTCTTGGAGATGTGCTGCGCGATGAAGTTGATGATCTCGGCGGGGAGATCGGCCTTCAGCGTGGCGGCCTTGGTGCGGAGGATGGCGACGCGCGTCTCGAGGTCGGGCGACTGGAGGTCGACGACGAGGCCCCACTGGAAACGGGAGACGAGGCGGCTCTCGAGCTTCTGGATCTCGTTGGCCGGGCGGTCGCTGGAGAGGAAGATCTGCTTCTGCGCCTCGAAGAGCTCGTTGAAGGTGTGGAAGAACTCCTCCTGGATGCGCTCCTTGCCGGCGAGGAAATGGATGTCGTCGATGAGCAGGACGTCGACGTGGCGGTAGCGCTGGCGGAACTTGGTGAGCGTGTTCTCCTGGATGGCGTGGATGAACTCGTTGGTGAACTTCTCGGAGGAGAGGTAGGCGACCTTCGCGTCGGGGTTGTTGCGCAGGATCTGGTGGCCCACCGCGTGCATGAGGTGGGTCTTGCCGAGGCCGGTGTCGCCGTAGACGAAGAGGGGGTTGTAGGCCTGCGCGGGGGCCTGGGCGACGGCGATCGAGGCGGCGTGGGCGAGCTGGTTGTTCGGGCCGACGACGAAGTTCTCGAACGTGTTCCGCGGGTTGAGATTGGCGGGGTTGGCGCAGCGTTCGTCGAGTTTGGCCCGGCGGGCGTGACCGTTGGTGCGGGCGGGGCGGGCGGGCTCGGCGGCCGGGGCGCTGCTCGCGGCGTGGCCGTTGGTGTCCGACTTGCGCAGGGTGACGCTGACCATGCGGCCGGAGGTGAGGCGGACGCGTTGGGTGATCAGGTCGAGGTAGTTGTCGTGAACCCAGATGGCGGCGAATTCGTTGGGCACGCCGAGGACGAGCGAGTCGTCGGTGGCTTCGACGCAGCCGATGGGCTCGAACCACATCTGGAAGACTTCTTCCGGGAAGAGACCCTTGAGGTCACATTTCACGGTTTCCCAGAGATTCGAAGAGGTGGTGGTCGAGGACATTGCGGGTGAGGACGGCACAGCTATTCACAAACGCGGCCGGACGGGCTGGCTGGTCGCTCCGCTGTCGGGGTTGGGATCTTCGCCACAGGAGGGAAATTCGAGGAACTGCGCATCAATGGCGGGCGAGCCCGACCGGGATTGTGTAAGTGATTGATGGACAGCGCTTGGACTACGGGTGTAACTGGGGCGTCAATCGCGTCTGACAGGGGAGTTTACCAAAGAGCACGGCGGACAGAGTTCAGGCAGTGGAAAGCCGGAGCATAGCGCAAGCGTAGAGAACCCTTTCAAGGCCAACTTCTCCACAACTTGTTAACACCCCTCCGCGAGTCCGCCGACAGGCGTTTTTTTTGTTGCCATGCCGGGGCCGGAAACCGCGCCGTTTCGGGCCCTCGAGCGGACGCCAATCGGATCGCCCGGCGAGCCCCCGGGGTGACGGAAACGTCACGAGGAAGTGACGAGGGAGAACGGGGGATGTGGCGGCCCGGAAACGTTTTTTTTGTTGCCAGGTTTGGGTGCCGGCTCAGGTCGCGATGGCCGGCTCGAACCACTTCCCCTGTTCGCGGATCAGATCGACCAGACGGTCCACCGCCTCGGTTTCAGGAATGTTAAAACGCACGGCGGTCTTCCCGACGTACAGGTTGATCTTCCCCGGGGCGCCGCCGACGTAGCCGAAGTCGGCGTCGGCCATCTCGCCCGGGCCGTTCACGATGCAGCCCATGACGGCGATCTTCACGCCCTTCAGGTGCCCGGTGGCGGCGCGGATCTTCTGGGTGGTGGTCTGGAGGTCGAACAACGTGCGGCCGCAGCTCGGGCAGGCGACGAACTCGGTCTTGGAGAGGCGCGTGCCGGCGCCCTGGAGGACGTTGTACGCGAGGCGCACATCGCGCGCGAAGTCGGTGCCCGACTCGATGCTGAGCAGGTCGCCGAGGCCGTCGCAGAGCAGCGCGCCGGCGAGCATGCTGGCGTCGAGCAGGGTGCCGAGGAAGTTCGCCTCGCCGCCGAGGCCATTGGCCGGGCAGGCGCGGATCCAGAGCGGCGCGCGGGAGCCGATGGCGCGCAGGCATTCCGCCAACTGGCGGTACCCGCCGACCGGATGCACCGCTCCGGCGCCGGCCGGGGCACGGAGGGCGAAGAGCAAGTTGGCGTCGCCGAGTGCGGCGAGGTCGGCGGCGAAGCCGGCGAAATCGGCCGGCTGGATCTCGGCGGCCAACGTCCAGCCGCGGCGGCGGGCAAGCTCGAGCCACGCGCGCAACACGGCGTGCTCCCCGGCGGCGAAGGGGCGGGAGAGGAGCGTGTGGGCGGGCAGGGCGAGCG
>JAEZSJ010000136.1 GCA_023443985.1 Verrucomicrobiota bacterium
GTGCTTTCCCGATCTGCTCGTGAACATGGTCGCCGTTGGCGAGGAGACCGGTGCGTTGGCCGAGATGCTCGGCCGGGTGGCGGAGTCCTACGACGAGGAGGTTGACGCCGCGGTGGGCGGACTCACCGCCGTGCTCGAGCCGCTGGTGATCGTGTTTCTCGCGCTGACGGTCGGCACGATCGTGGTCGCGCTCTTTCTGCCGATCGTGCGCATCATCCAGACGATGAGCTGAACCGCGCCGGGCACGCGCGGTTGCTCACGGTCCGGGATCGGGCGGCGGGGGATTGTCGGTCCGGTAGACCGGCTGCGGGAGCCCGGCGAGATCGAGCGCCACGTAGGTGAACGCCCCTTCTGTCACGCAATGTTCGACACGCTCGAAATGGCGCTGCACCCAGACCTCGATCTGGATCCGAAGCGAGGTCCGGCCCACGCGCTCGAGTTCCGCGAAACACGCCACGGTGTCGCCGACGAGCACCGGTTGATGGAACTCCATCGCGTCCGCCGCCACGGTGGTCACGCGGCAACGCGCGACCTGGTGCGCCAGGATCGCGCCGCCGATGTCCATCTGCGACATCAGCCACCCGCCGAAGATGTCGCCCGCCGAGTTGGTGTCCGCAGGCATGGCGATGGTACGAATCACCAACTGCCCACGGGGGACGCGGATCGGGGGAGGGAGGTCGGCCATATGCGGGCAGGCTACGGGAAAACCGGCGGAGGGAAAGGCGGGGTTCGCCGCGCGGGCAGGGAAACGGCTCCGCCTCGCGGGACGCTCGCGTGCGCCGGGCAGCCGGATCGCCGGCTCACTCGACCAGTCCGGCCTCGATGGCGAGCCGGACCAGGCCGGCGGTGGAGGTGCAGCCGAGCTTGCGGAGGAGACGTTCCCGGTAGGTTCCGGCGGAGCTGAGGCTGACGCCGAGGCGTTCGGCGATCTCCTTCCCCTGGCGGCCCGCGACGATCAGCTGCAGCACCTGCGTCTCGCGCGGAGAGAGGGTGTGGAGGCGTTCCCGCGCGGGATTCCGGGTGGCGCCCGGGAAGAGCCCCTCCGCGGCCGCCCGCGTGAGATACACTCCGTCGAGCGCCACCGCGTCGATGGCACAGAACAACTCCGTCTCCGTCGCGTCCGCGGGCACCACCGCCTGGGCGCCGCCGGCGAGGACCTGCCGCAGCGGACGTGGTTCGAACCCGGAGGCGAGCACGACAATCCTTGCTTCGGATACAGCTTCGCGCAGCCGCCGCAGAAACTGCGGATCCGTCGCGAGCTCCTGCGCCAGAAGCACGACCTCGGGACGCTGTTCCGACGCCTGCGCCACGGCGTCTCCGGCCTCGCCGGGCCCGGCGACGATCTGCAGGTCGGGGCGCCGGCGGAGCTGCTCCCGCAGGCGGCCGTTCACGGCGGCATGGTTCTCGATGATTTGGAGCTTCACGGGCGGACGTGGTTTGCGGCGGCGCGATGCCGCCGCCGGTTGGATCCCCGGGAGACGGTCTCGGCGCATGGCGACGACGAGCTCCCCCGCGGTTGCCATTCTCCGCCGAGACGGGCGGATGCGAAAGCGAACCGATCCCCGTCCTCGCGCCCGGGAAAGTTGCGGCCCGCGGCATCAGAGCGGCGGACGGCGTCCGGCCGATTCCTTCGCCGCCGCCTTGCCCGGCCGCGGAAACGCGGCGAAGGGTGCGCGATGCATCCGGCCAACCACCTCGCGGGCGAGAATTCGCCGTACCTCCTCCAGCATCTGCACAATCCCGTGGACTGGTACCCGTGGGGCGACGCGGCGTTCGCCAAGGCGCGCGCGGAGAACAAGCCGGTGTTCCTCTCCGTGGGCTACTCGACCTGCCACTGGTGCCATGTGATGGAGCGCGAGTGCTTCGAGGACGTGGAGATCGCGGCGCTGCTGAACGCGGGCTTCGTCAGCGTGAAGGTCGACCGCGAGGAGCGGCCCGATGTCGACCGGCTGCACATGACGTTTCTCCAGGCGAGCACCGGCAGCGGCGGCTGGCCGATGTCGGTCTGGCTCACACCCGAGCTGAAGCCGTTCTACGCCGGCACCTATTTCCCGCCGGAGGACCGGCAGGGCATGCCGGGCTTCAAGACGATCCTGCGGCGGATCGCGGAGTATTGGGAGACGCAGCCCGAGCGCATCGCCGAACAGGCGGAGCACGTCGCGCAGGTGCTCGCCAGCCACGAGCCGGCAAGCGGGAGCGGCCGGCTCGAACCGGACGCGTGGCGCGACCGCGCCGTGCGCGACCTGCAGCGACTCTTCGATCCGGACAACGGCGGCTTCGATCACGCCCCGAAGTTTCCCAATGCGGGCCTCGTCGCACTGCTCCTCGACTACCAGGCGACCGGCCGCGATCCGGCGCTGCGCGAGGCGGCGCGCCACATGGCGCTCACCACGCTGCGCAAGATCATCGCCGGCGGGCTCCGCGACCACCTCGGCGGCGGCTTTCACCGCTACACCGTCGACGCGCAGTGGCGGCTGCCGCACTTCGAGAAGATGCTCAACGACCAGGCACTGCTCGCGGGCGCGTGCGTCGACGCCTGGCTGGTCGACTCCGACCCCGGGTTCCGCACCGCCGCCGAGGAGTGCCTCGGATATTTGGAGACACGGATGCGCACGCCGGACGGGGCGTACTGCACGGCGGAGGATGCCGACAGCCCGCGCGACGGTGCGAAGCACGAAGGCGCGTTCTATCTGTGGACGTGGCCGGAGCTGCGTACCGCGCTCGGGGAACAGACGGCGGCCGTGTTCGCGCTCGCCTACGGTGTGGCGACCGAGGGCAACCTCGGCGACGCCCCGGAGTTCGCCGGGCGCAGTCTCCCGTACCGCGCCCACGACACCGCCGCCACCGCCGCCGCCTGCGGCCTGGCGGCGCCCGAGGTGGATACGATCCTCGCCGCCGCGCGCGCCCGGCTGCTGGCGGAACGCGACCGCCGGGAGCCCCCGGACCGCGATGACAAGGTCCT
>JAEZSJ010000141.1 GCA_023443985.1 Verrucomicrobiota bacterium
ACACTGAGACACTGCCAACATGACCGCTCCTGCTCCCACCTCCCCGCCCCCCGCCCCCGCGGCCTCGATCCCGCAGAACGCCCCGCCCGCTCGCCGCGTCCAGTCGAAGACCATCCTCGTCGGCCTCGATCTCGGCACCAACAAGTCCTGCATCATCGCCGGCGCGCCGGACTCCACCGACATCGCCGTCGGCAAGGTCCTGCCGAGCGTCGTCGGTTACGTGAAGGCGGGCATCATCAGCGGCATCGTCCCCGGCAACGCCGACGTGCTCTTCGGCGACGAGGCGATCCGCTGCGCGCTGCACGTCGATCTCGTCGCCCCGCTCCAGCACGGCGTCGTCCACGACGCCCGCGCCGCGCGCGACCTGCTCCGCCACCTGCGCAAACTCGTCGACCCCACCGGCCAATCGGAGGTCCGCGCCGTCGTCGGCGTGCCGGCCAACACCGAGGCCGACGCCCGCGAGCAGATCCGCCGCGCCGTCGTCGGCGCCTTCGACCGCGTCCTGCTCATCCCCGAGCCGTTCCTTGCCGCGATCGGCGTGCGCGAGGACACGCGCCTCGGCCAGTCGCAGTACGTCGACCCGGTGAGCAACTCGCTCATCGTCGACATCGGCGCCGGCACGACCGACCTCTGCCTGGTGCGCGGCTACTTCCCGACCGCCGAGGATCAGGTGAGCTTCAACTTCGCCGGCGACGCCGTCGACGCCCTCCTTCACGACGCGATCAGCCAGCTCTACCCCGACTGCAACCTCGACCCGCTCTCCGTCCGCCAGATCAAGGAGGCGCACGCGTATTGCGGCGCCATCCGCAAGCCGATCGACGTGAAGGTCGTGCTCGGCGGCAAGGCGCGCACGCTCGAGCTGGGCGAGGTGATCGGCAACGCCTGCAACCAGCTTGTCGACCGGATCTTCGAGTCCGCCAAGCGCCTCATCGCGCGCGTGCCCAACCACTCCACCGTGCAGCTGCTGCAGAACATCATCGTGACCGGCGGCGGCAGTCAGATCCGTGGAATCGATACGGAGCTGCAGGCGCGTTTCGCGGCCGACGGCTACGAGAGCCCGAAGGTCCGCCTCGCGGGACCCGACTACCAGCGCTACTGCGCGATCGGCGCCCTCAAGGCCGCCCGCGCCGCGCGCGAGAACCAGTGGCAGTACGTCGTGAGCTGACCCGCACCACCACGCGTCGACCGACGAGAGTGCACCACCGCCCGCCGGCGTGAGCCGGTCCGGGCGCTGCGGCCCCACCGTTGAGACCGGACTTTCGTCGCTCGTCCGTCGACAACATCACCACGCTTCCGCTACCCCAAGCCCCGCGCGTCGTACGCCGGGGCTTTTTCATGTCCGCCCAGCGGCGCGTGCTTCCGCGTTTGCCACGCGCGGGTGCAGGTTTCCACGATCCGTGGATGCTTCCGTTCCGTTCGTTCACCCTGTTCTCGCTCGCCGCCACCCTCGGCCTCCGCGCGTTCTGCGCGACCGGTGCGGCGCCCAGCCCCACCATGCAGCTCCTCCCCGCCGACGATTCCCGTTTCCGCTACGAAGGCCGCTTCGATTTCGCGCAGCCCGCCGCGCCCGCCGTCGTCTGGCAGGGCAGCCGCATCGCGATCGATTTCGAAGGCACCGCCGCCACCCTGCTCTTCGACTGGGCGGAGGGGCAGAACTTCTTCGATCTCACCGTCGACGGCGCCACCGCCGTGCTCGCCGTGAACGACGCCTCGACCACGCGCTTCGCGCTCCCGGCCGACCTCGGTCCCGGCCGGCACCGGCTCACGCTCTTCAAGCGCAGCGAGGCCTCCGCCGGCCATGCGCGTTTCCGCGGCCTCGAACTCCCGCTCGGCGCCCATGCCTGGGTCCCCGCCGCACCGAACTACAAGCTGCGCCTGCAGTTCTTCGGCGACTCCATCACCGCCGGCGCCTGCAACGAGGATCCCGGCGAGGACCAATGGGAGAACCGTGCCACCCACAACAACGCCAAGAGCTACGCCGCCTTCACCGCCGCAGCGTTCGCGGCCGACTACCGCAACATCGCGGTGAGCGGCATCGGCATCGCCGCCGGCTACTATCCCGAGCTCATCGGCGCTGTATGGGACCGCCTCTACCCGACCGCGCGCTCCCCCCGTGCCGACCTCGGCACCTGGACGCCCGACGTCGTCTGCATCAACTACGGCGAGAACGACGGCTCGTTCACCACGCTCAACAAGCAGCCCTTTCCGTCTGCCGCCTTCACGAAAGGCTACCTCGCCCTGGTGCACGCGATCCGCTCGGCGTATCCACACGCCCATATCGTGCTGCTCCGCGGCGGCATGTACAACGGCGCGAAAAATGAGGCCCTCCGCCGGGCGTGGGAGTCCGCCGTGCAGCAACTCGAGGCCAAGGACGCGGCCGTGCATCACTACGTCTTCCAACACTGGTCCGGCCCCCACCCGCGCGTGGCCGACGACCGCGCGCTGGCCGACGAACTGATCGCCTGGCTGCAACAGCAGCCCTTCATGGCCGCCTACCGCTGAGCGGTTCGGCCGAACCACGGCCTGCGCCCCTCGTCCGCCTCGACACCGCCAAGCCGGTGGGCGCCCGCAGCTCCCCCGGCTGTCCCTTCGACGGGCGCCCCCGGGGAGGCGCGCCCGTGCCATCGGTTCACCCGCCGAACGGGAAGATCCGGAAGAATTCGAGGAAGAACACGGCCGCGATCACGTACCCGACCAGCGTGAACCCGCGCGGCTTCCCCGTCGCCAACGCCAGCGCCGCCGCCGCGATCAGGCCGAGCCCGATGCCCTGCGCGATGCTGAACGTGAGCGGAATCGCGATGATCGTCAGCACCGCGGGCGCCGCGACCGTGAAGTCGTCCATCCGGATCTCCACTGCCGATTGCAGCATGAAGATGCCCACAATCACGAGGGCCGGTGCGGTGGCCACCGCGGGCACCGCCAGGATCAACGGCGTGAGAAACAGCGCAGCGAGCATCAGCGCGGCCGTCGTGAGCGTCGTCAGGCCCGTACGCCCGCCCGCCTCGACCCCCGAGGCCGACTCCACATAGCTGACCACCGTCGAGGTGCCGAAGAGCGAGCTGAGGATCGCTGCCAGCGAGTCGGCCACCAACGCCCGGCCCACTTTCGGCAATCGCCCGTCCGGCCCGAGGAAACCCGCACGTTTCGTCACGCCGATGAGCGTCCCGATGTTGTCGAACATGTCGACGAGCAGCAGCGTGAGGATCAGCGGCAACGTCTTCAGAAAGGCTGCGCTGTCCGTCAGGAAGGACAGGTCGAGCTTGAGCAGGTGCGGCGCCGGCGAGGCCGGAAGCGAAAACCAGGAGGTCGGCAGTTGCGTGACCCTGCCGCCCTGCCCGTCCGGCACGAACAAGCCCGTGATGGTGATCGCCGCGATGCCGAGCACGATCGCGCCGGGCACCCGTCGCGCGACCAGCACCGCCGTGAGCAGGATCCCGCCCAGGCAGAGCGCCACCGGCGCGCTGCCGAAGTCGCCGTGCGTGACGAACGTCGCCGCGCTCGCCACCACCACGCCGCCGTTCTTCAGGCCGATGAAGGCAATGAAGATCCCGATACCGCACGTGATTGCGATCTTCAGCGGGTACGGGATCGAATCGACGATCTTCTCCCGCACCCCCGTCACCGAGAGCAGGAGGAAGATGCAGCCGTTCACGAACACCATCCCGAGCGCCTGCGACCAATGCACCCCGGCGCCGAGGCAGATCGAGAACGTGAAGAAGGCGTTGATGCCCATGCCCGGCGCGAGCGCGATCGGGTAGTTTGTCAACAGCGCCATCAGCGCGGTCGCGGTCGCGGCGCTGAGCGCCGTGATTGTCACGAGTGCGGCGCGGTCCATGCCGGCCTGGGCGAGGATGGCCGGGTTCACCGCCAGCACGTACGCCATCGCGGCGAAGGTCGTCACGCCGGCCTGCAACTCGCGACCGATGGTGGTGCCGTGCTCGGGAAGCCGGAAGAAGCGGGAAAGCATGGCGGGACTCTCCGCGAACCCGCCCCGCCGCGGCGAGCCCGGAAGGGACCACGCGCGGGACGATTCGTCCCCGGGCCACCGGACCGTCGCCAACAGGGAGTCAGGGAAGGCCGCCGGTACCGCGGCCCCCGCGGGCCACGACTCGCCGAGCGACAACTCTTGGAGCGGAGGCCGCCAAGGCCCCCGTCTCCCGCAGGCACGGAGGCCACCAAACCGCCGGAGAACACCGCGCCCCGCACGCAGGGATGGAGATGCAGGAAACGGATCCGAATGGAGGCCACTCCTTCGACGGCGGACCGCTCAGGACCGCGGTTGGTGGCACGGCTCGCCCGAGTCGCGCTCCCCGCCGCGGCGTGACAACCCGCCGCCCCCCTGCGCCGCGCATCGACCCGCGGCGTCCGGCGTGACCAAACCAACAGCACAGCCCGGGAAGCTCCGCCTTGTCTCTGTCGATCCGTCCTGCCTGCGGCCTCGCTCAATCGCGATGTAGGCCGCTCAGCCCGTCTCCCGCTCTCCCACTCCGCCCAGCCTACTTCACCTTAGGTTCTGCCTCCGTTTCTTCCGTGGAGAGCCGGCTCAGTATCTGGAAAAGCAGCAGGCCGGCGATCGCGAATAGGAATACCGCAATCGACAGATCGCTTCCGTAACCACCAGTCGCCTTCGCCAACGCCCCATCCGGGGCCGTCCAACTCGAGGTGGAATTCGATCGAAAGACCAACGGAAGGGCATAGATCAAGACGCTCCAACTCGACACCCATCTTCCGCGCTGCACCTTCCTTCCGGCTTCCAGCCGAAGGCGCGCGGATCGGATGCAAAGCCACGCTAGTTAGAGTGTGATCGCACCGCTGAGCAAAAAGGCGCCGCCAACCCCGGCGATGCTTTCGCGCTGAATTCCAGACGCACGAGAATACTCCACGGTGCGGGACCAGTTCAGCCCGGCTAACACCAAGCAATATCCGGCGCTCCAGATATGTAGCTTTGCGAGTGGTTTCATTGCTTTGCAGAACGTTCACTGATCAGCGACGCGACGAACCAACTCCGTCTCACTGAAACGGGCCAGCAGTCGCGTTCGCTGCATCGCCTTGTTGAACGAAGCCGCGTCGCGGCGGGAGGGCCGGAGGTGGGCGGAGCCGGGGAGTTGAGCTGACGCGCCTTGCATCGTTGGGGTCATGCTGGCGGGGTCATGACACCACTACGAGAGCAATTCA
>JAEZSJ010000284.1 GCA_023443985.1 Verrucomicrobiota bacterium
TACCACGACATCGAGGAGTTCTTCCGCAGCACCCCGCGCGGCGAGCGGCTCCACCAGATCTGGATGAAGTGGAAACGCGAGACGAAGGACTTCTTCGTCGAGTCGTCGCTGTTCGAGAAATACGGCCTGCGCTACCTCGGCCCCATCGACGGGCACGACATCCCGCTGCTCGTGAAGAATCTCGAGTTCGCGAAACAGGCCGACTGCCCCGTCGTCGTCCACGTGCTCACCAAGAAGGGCCGGGGCTACGAGGTGGCACGCGAGTTTCCGGAGCGGTTCCACGGCACCAGCCCGTTCGACATCGCCACGGGCAACGGCCACTCCGCCCCCGGCGCGAAGCCGGCCTACCAGGATGTTTTCGGCCAGGCCCTCGTCCGCGAGGCCCAGCTCGACAACCGCGTGGTCGGCATCACCGGCGCGATGCCCGGCGGCACCGGCCTCGCCGCGCTCGCGAAGGCGCTCCCGCGCCAGTTCTTCGATGTCGGCATCGCCGAGGAGCACGCCGTGCTCTTCGCCGCCGGCCTCGCCGCGCAGGGCGTGAAGCCGGTCGTCGCGATCTACTCCACGTTTCTCCAGCGCGCCTACGACCAGATCGTGCACGACGTCTGCCTGCAGAAGCTCCCCGTGGTGTTCTGCCTCGACCGTGCCGGCCTCTCCCCCAACGACGGCCCCACCCACCACGGCCTCTTCGATCTCTCCTACCTGCGCAACGTCCCGCACGCCGCCATCGCGCAGCCCAAGGACGAGGACGAACTCTGCGACCTCCTCCACACCGCGCTGCAACGCCCGCTGCCGACCTTCCTCCGCTATCCCCGCGGCTCCGGCCCCGGTGTCGCACCGAAGGCGCAACCCGTCGCACTGCCGCTCGGCAAGGCCGAGCTCCTGCGCGAGGGCGACGGCTCCGTCGCCCTCTGGGCCCTCGGCCCGTGGGTGCAGGACGCGCTCGCACTCGCCGACCGCCTCGCACGCGAGCTCGGCGTGGCCGCCACGGTCGTCAATGCCCGCTGGGTCAAGCCGCTCGACCGCGATCTCCTCCTCGCCCACGCCCGCACCGCGCGCCTCCTCGTCACCCTCGAGGACAACGTCGCGATGGGCGGCTTCGGCAGCGCCGTCCTCGAGACCCTGGGCGACGCCGCCCTGGCCACGCCCGTCGAGCGCATCGCCTGGCCGGATACCTTCATCGAGCACGGCAGCGGCATCGACATCCTTCGCGCCGCCCACGGCCTCGACGCCGACTCGGTCTTCCGCCGCATCGCCGGCCGGCTGCGGCCCACCGCGTAGCCGGTTTTCGGTGTCGTTCGGCGGGGGCGGAGCGCCTCCCCGCCACGCGGCCCGGCGGGCGCCGTCCGCGATTCGCCCCCCAGAGAAGCCGGCGGCGGCGAACCAGCTGGCCTCGACTTTCGCTGCCCCTTGGCAGGGCCGACCTCGCCGCGCCCTTCCCCGGCACCGCGCCTCAACCGCCCCCGTCCACCGTGGCCGCGTTGCGCAGCCGCTCGCGCAGCCGCCGGAGCAGTTCGTCCGCCCCGAATGGTTTCACCAGCAGGTTGGCGGCTGGATCGAGCTCCTGGTCCGCAGCGCCCACCTCGAAGTGTCCGCTCATGAACAACACGGGAACCCGCCGCGGTTGCGCGGCGAGTCGCTTCGCGAGCTCGAGCCCCGACATGCCCGGCATCACGATGTCGGTGAGCACGAGATCGATCGGTGGTTGCGCGGCGGCGAAGATGGCCAGCGCCGAGGCCGAGTCGTTGGCGTTGGTCACGCGGTAGCCGCCATCGACCAGCGCCCGCTCGACGAACCGGCGCACCGCGATCTCGTCCTCGACCAGCAGCACGTGTTCGCCGCCGGCGAGCACCAATTCGGGTTTGGGTGGTGCGCCGGCCGCATCGGCGTCCGGCGCCTCGCACGCGACGAAGAACACCCGCACCGTCGTCCCCCGGCCCGGGGCGCTCTCGATGTGGATCGTGCCCTCGTTCTGCAGCACGATGCCGTGCACGATGGAGAGCCCCAGCCCGGTGCCGCGGCCGCGCGGTTTGGTGGTGAAGAACGGCTCGAACAGCCGCGCCTGCACCTCGCGCGTCATGCCCACGCCGTTGTCCGCCACGGCGAGCATCACCTGCCGCTCGGCCGCCAACGGCGAGCCGAGCGCCGCCGCCGGCTCCCGCGCGAGCTCCGCGCAGGTCACCGCCACGCTGCCGCCGTCGGGCATGGCGTCGCGGGCGTTGCTCACGAGATTGAGCAGGACCTGCTCGATCTGCCCGCGGTCCGCCACCGCCCGGCACGGCGAGTTCAGGTGCAACGCGAGCCGGTGCTGCTCGCCGAGCACACGCTCGAGCAGGCGGTTCATGTCGTGCACGGCCGCCGCGAGGTCGAGCACCTCCGGCCGCCGCACGTCGCGCCGGGCGAACGCGAGCAGCTGCCGGGTGAGCGTCGCCCCGCGCCGATGCGCCTCCTGGATGTCCGCCGCCATCTCGCGCACCGAGGGGTCGGGATAGTCGGTCAACAGGCCGGCGTTGCCGCCGATCGCCGTGAGCAGGTTGTTGAAGTCGTGCGCCACGCCGCCCGCCAGCCGCCCGACCGTCTCCATTCTCTGGGTGTGCGCGAGCCGTTCCTCCAGCTCGCGCCGGGCGGTCACATCGCGCAGGATCAGCAGTGTGCGCGCCTCCACTCCCAGCCGTTGCTGCACCGCGATCTCCACGCAGCGCGACGACGCCGAGCCCGGCCGGAGCACGACCTCGAACGGCACCCCGGGGCGCACCGCCTCGAGATCGATCCGGGCGTTCACGCCGCAGCTGCGCAGGAGCCGGGCGAAGCACTCGCCGAGCACGTCCGCCCGCTCCTGCCCGAGCAGCCGGAGCGCGGCGGCGTTCAGGTCGCGCACCACCGAGCGGTCGTCGAGCTCGAGCAGCCCGTCGGGCGCCAGCGCGAAGAGCTCGCCGTAGCGTTTGCGGGCGCGGTCGGACCGGTCAAGAGCCGACCGATACGACACGATGATCGCGCTCACCAGGAACGCCGTGGCAACGAACGCCGCCTCCGCCGCGATCAGCAGGTGCCCGTGCGAGCGCAGGTCGAAGCGCATCCCTCCCGGCAGCAACGGCCCGGGCACGAAATAGGCCGCCGGCAGCGCCACGCACGAGGCGGCCGCCGCCACCGCCGCCCCCCGTATCCCCAGCGCCATTCCCGCCGCCACGATCAACACCGGCAGGACCACGAGCGCTCCGCCGCCGAAATACCCCCACTGCGCGATCGCGAGCAGCAGCTGGCACCACGCGGCGGCGAGCACCAGCAGCACCGCCAGCCGCGGCCGCCGGCGCGAGAGCGGCCACGCCCACGCGGCGACGGCCAGGACCGCCAGCTCCTCATAGCGCGCCACGGCGTTTCCAGCGTCGGTCCAGAACCCGGCGACGGCCGACACCGCATACGCGACCACCGCCACGCCGATCGTGAGTCCGGCCCAGTGCGGGTCCATCGTCAGCGGGCTGACGAGCGGGCGGGAGAGCGCACGTGGCAGGTTGGCGGACATCATCCGGGCTCCTCGGCCGGCACCATAACGCAAAACCTCCGCGCTGCCAGTACGGCGTCGCGACCCGCCCTACACGCCCGCCACGAGAAGCGGCGCGGAAGGGCCCGCTCCGCTCCCGCCACCCGGCCGGTTCAGCCCGAGGTGCCCCACCGCCGGTGGAGAAAACTCTCCCACGGCGAAAACAGGATCTTGTCCGCCGCCACGCCGATCCCGACGATCATCAGCATGACCCCGATCACCTGCTCCATCGCGTTGAGCTCGCGGCCGTAGTGCAGCAGATGCCCGAGCCCGAAGCCGGTGAGGATCGTCACATAGATCTCGGCCGCCATGAGCGAACGCCAGGCGAACGCCCAGCCCTGCTTCATGCCGCTCACGATGAACGGCAGCGAGGCCGGCAGGATCACCCGCGACAGCGTGTGCAGGCGCTTCGAGCCCATCGTCGCCGCCGCCCGGATATAGATGGGGTTCACGTTCCGCACCCCGGTCTCGGTCGCGAGGATCACCGACCAGAGCGTGCCCATGATGACGACGAACAGCATCGCGCTCTCCGTCTGGCCGAACCACAGCAGCGCGAGCGGCACCCAGCACACGCTCGGCAACCCCTGCAGCCCCAGCGCCAGCACTCCGACCGTGTCGCGGAGCGCCCGCAGGCGCGCGGTCGCCATGCCCACCGGCACCCCCACGGTCAGGCCGATCACGTAGCCGACGAGCAGCCGCTTCAACGTGACGGCACAGCTGCCGCCAAGCGTCCCGTCGAGCACGGCCTCGCGCAGATAGCCCACCACCAGGGCGGGCGACGGCAGCAGCACCGGCGACCACAGGCGCAGCGAGTAGAGCAGCTGCCAGAGCAGCAGCAGCGCCACAAAGAAGGAGACGGCGGTGAGCAGGCGTTTCATTCGGCGACTTCCTCGGCGGTCGGGAGGTGCCCCTTGAGCGCCCGCATGATTGTGGTCGAAAAGGTGGCGAGTTCGGGCGAGTTGATGTCCCGCGGGCGCGGCAGATCGACCGTGAACTGCTCCTGCACGCGGCCCGGGTTGGGCGAAAACAGCACCACGCGATCCCCGAGGCAGGCCGCCTCGCGGACGTTGTGGGTGACGAACACGATCGTCTTCTTGCGCTCGTGCCAGATGCGTTGGATGTCGCCGTACAGCTGCTCGCGGGTGAGCGCATCGAGCGCGGCGAACGGTTCGTCCATCAACAGCACCTTCGGGTTCGGCGCCAGCGCCCGCGCGAGCGCGATGCGCTGTTTCATGCCGCCGGAAAGCTCGTGGATGTTCGCATGCTTGAAACGGTCGAGTCCGACGAGCTGCAGGTAGTACATCGCCACCTCGCGGCGCTCGGAGTCCTTGAGCCCCGGCTTCAGCTTCAAGCTGAACATCAGATTTCCCATGACATCGAGCCAGGGGAAGAGCGCGTGTTCCTGGAACATCACCATGCGGTCGCGCCCGGGCTCCGTCACCGGTGTGCCACCGGAGAGGATCCGGCCCGCGTCCGGCCGCTCAAGCCCGGCGATGATGTTCAGCAGGGTCGATTTTCCACAGCCCGAGGGGCCCACGAGGCAGACGAACTCGCCCTCGCCAACCTGGAGCGAAACCCGGTCGAGGGCGTGCACGACCCGCCGGCCCGTGCGGAAGGTTTTGCTGACCCCCTCGACCGCCAGTTTGGCGGGCGGGATCGGGATGAGCTCCTGTTGTAGCGTCATGCGAAGCCGGTCTAGTTCGCCTCGAACATCCGCCCGATCGGCAGCGTCCGTTTCAGGAGTCCGGCGGCCTGCGCCTCCGCCATGAACGTCTCGAGCACCACGGGTTCGACCCGGTCGGTGAAATGCAGGCGGGCCCAGGAGGCCGCGACCAACGCCGCCGGGATCTCGCGGCGCGTCTCGGCCGTGAGACCGGCCCGGACCTGCGCCTGCGCCTCCGCCGGGTGCGCGGTGATCCATTCGGTGAGGGCGAGGTGCGCCGCGCGCAGTTTCTGCGCCAACTCCGGGCGCTGCCGCAGGAGCTTCACGCTTGAGACCAGGATGGTCGTCACCGCCTCGGATTCCTCGACCAGGATGCGGCCGTCGGCTTCGAGCACCAGGCGCGAGACCCAGGGCTCGACCGTCCACACGGCATCGAGCTGGCCGGTCTTGAACATCCCAAGCTGGTCGGGGTTGGGGGTCGGCACGACCATGACATCGCCACCGGTGATCGTCACCTTCAGGCCGGCGCTGCGTAGCCACGCCCGCGCGGCAATGTCCTGGGTGTTGCCCAGTTGGGGCGTGCCGATCTTCTTGCCCCGGAAATCGGCCGGCTTGGCCAGCGGACTGTTGGCCGGCACGACCAGCGCCGCCCCGCCCAACGCCGCTCCCGCCAGCACGCGGATCTCCTCGCCCTGCGACTTGATGTAGGCGTTCAGCGCGGGATTCGGGCCCACGTAGGTCGCGTCGATCGAGCCGGCAAAGATCGCCTCCATCGCACTCGGGCCCGCGTTGAAGGGGAACCACTGGATCTTCACATCGCCGCCCAGACGCTCCTCGAACCAGCCGCCCCCTTGGCGCGTACCATGGGCGCCGATCACGCCCTGCGCGTGGGTGACGTTCGGAAAGTATCCGATCCGCAGCACCGTCTCCGCCCGGGAGATTGCCGCAGCTCCACCGCAGACCGCGACCGCCGCGATCCAGAAGGTTCGAATCCAGAAGGCTGTCTTTCGCATGGCGTCGCGAACGATACGGGCATGCACGCCGATGGAAACCCGAAACCGCGCAAGTTCGCGTCGAAATTCCGCCTGGCGTGCGGCACCGTGGATACCGACGCCGACCCGGGCCTGGGTTCGGTCGCGAGTGGGGGCGGACACCGCCTCCCGCGGGCACCTCAAGTTTCGGCCGAGTTGACCGATGGGTGCGGCACGGTTGGGAGCATCCTGCTGCCGATCGTCGCAACACCTCCGCTCCGCGTTCCGCCCGGAAGCCCTCCCTACCCTCGCACATTTCATGAACGCCGTCGCCGGCCATCTTCGCCTCCTGCTCGTCGCAGCCGATTCCGAATCCATCCGGGGACTGGCCCGCGACCTGTTCGTGCTCGATGAACACATCGAGTCCGCGCAACGCAGCGATGCCCCCGGCGCCCTCGCCCTGCTTGAGGCCGAGACCTTCGACGCGATCGCCGTCGACCTGCGTACGCCGATCGACGTCGTCGGTTTCCTCACATCCGCGGCCGCCCGATTCCCGCGCCTGATCCGCATGGTGGTGGCGGACGATCCCGGCGACCTCGCCTTCAACCAGGCCGCCCACCTCGCCCATTGCCTCCTGCCGCGCCCCTGCGATGCGGGCACCTTGCTCGAGGCGCTCCAGGATACGGTGACCACCAGCCGCCGGATGCGCGATCCGGTGCTGAGCACCGCGGTGGCCGGCATCCTCTCCCTCCCCGAATCACCCGCCATGCGCCGCGAGCTGCTCGGGCTGCTCGCCGACGACGACATCACGGTCGGCCAGCTCGAGGAGGCGGTCGAACACAATCCCGCCATCGCGGCCAAGATCCTGCACATCGCCAACTCCGCCTACTTCGGCGCGCGGGGCTCCGTCACCCTGATCGGCGAGGCGATCTCGATGCTCGGCCTCGACACCGTGCGCGGCATCGTCACCTCGGCGCACCTCTTCGAGGCGATGCCCGGCTTCGGCGCGAAGGATTTGTTCGTCACCGAACTCTGGAACCACTGCGTGGCCACCGCGGTGATGACCCGCCGGATTGCGTGGCACGTGCGCGCAAACGCCGCCGTCAACCGCGCCGCCTTCACCGCCGCCCTGCTCCACGACGTGGGCAAGGTCGTGATGGCGCTCGCCCACGGCGAGGCCTACACCGAGTTTCGCCGCCATCCCGAGGAGCCGTTGCGGCAGATCTGGCGTGAGGAGGAACGGCGTTTCGGCCACCACCACGGCACCGCCGGCGCCCTCCTGCTCCAGCTCTGGGGCCTGCCCACCGCGGTCGTCGAGGCCGTCGGCCTCCACCACACCCCGCACCGCACCCGGGAAAACAACCTCTCGCCGCTCTCGCTGGTCCACATCGCAAACGCCCTCGTGCACGGCGAAAACCCCTCGCAACTGATCGAGGCCCGGCTCGACGGCGGCTACCTCCAGCGCCTCCTGCTCCCGGCCAAGCTCGACCTCTGGCAGGCCGCGCTCGTCGGCGAGGACTGAGCCGCGTTTCGGAAACCGAAGATCGAATACCGCGCGGCTGGCTCGCCACGACCGCACCCGCGGCCCGCCCACCGCGCCGAAACACGTTGACGGCCCGCCCGCCGCCCCGGCGAACTCCCGGCGTGACGTACGCATCGCCCGCCACTCCCGGCCCCACCATCGACTGGGGCCGCACCCGCTACCGCGAAGCCTGGCAACGTCAGGACGACCTCGTGGCCGCCCGCCTCGCCGGCGCCCAGCCGGATACGCTCGTCTTCACCGAGCACGAGCCGGTCTTCACAATGGGCATGCGCCGCGGCGCCGAGCAGAACCTCGTCTGGGCCCCGCCCCAGCTCGCCGCGCAGGGCATCGAGGTCGTCGCCACGAACCGCGGCGGCGACATCACCTACCACGGCCCCGGCCAGATCGTGGGCTATCCGATCGTCAGCCTCGAACCACGCCGCGACCTCCACGCCTATCTCCGGTTCCTCGAGGAGGTCCTGATCGCCACCGTGGCGAAGCACGGGCTCGTCGCCGCCCGCCGCGAGGGCAAGACCGGCATCTGGCTCGGCACGCGCAAGATCGCCGCCATCGGCGTGGCCGTGAAACGTTGGGTCGCCCACCACGGTTTCGCCCTGAACGTCACCACCAACCTGGCACACTTCGGCGGCATCGTCCCCTGCGGCATCACCGACGGCACCGTCACCTCCCTGGCCGCCGAGCTCGGCCCGCGTTGTCCCCCGCTCGCACAGGTCCGGGCCGACCTCGCCACCGAATTTTGGAGCCGCTGGCCCCCTTTCCTCACTGGCGCCGACTGACCCGCGCGGCGGCTGCAGATTCCCTCATCGCCGGCCGCCTCCCGCGGGCCCGCACTCATACCCGCCCCGCCCCCGCACATCCGGATTGCGCTCCGCCGCCAATCCCGGACCTTCACTCCTGCGATGGTCACACGTAAACCCGACTGGCTCCGCGCCAAACTTCCCTCCGGTCCCGAGTACGGCGCGGTGCGCCGCCTCGTCGAGGGCAGCCACCTGCACACCGTCTGCCAGAGCGCGCAATGCCCCAACATCGGCGAGTGCTGGTCGCGCGGCACCGCCACCGTGATGATCCTCGGCAACATCTGCACGCGCTCCTGCAACTTCTGCGCGATCCAGACCGGCCGCCCCGCCGCGCCCGATCTCGGCGAACCGGCGCGCGTCGCCGAAGCCGTCGCCACGATGCGGCTGCGCCATTGCGTGATCACCTCCGTCGCCCGCGACGACCTGCCCGACGGCGGCGCCACCGCCTGGGCGAACACCATCCGCGCCGTCAAACACCGCACCCCCGCCTGCGCGGTCGAGGTCCTCATCCCCGACCTCAAGGGCCGCACCGAGCACCTCGACATCATCCTCGAGGCCAAGCCCGACATCCTGAACCACAATGTCGAGACGGTGGAGCGTCTCCAGAAACCGGTGCGTGTGCAGGCGCGCTACGACCGCAGCCTCTCCATCCTCCGCCACGCCAAGTCCCGCGGCTTCACCACCAAGAGCGGACTCATGCTCGGCGTCGGCGAGCGCCAGGACGAGATCGCGCAGACCCTGCGCGACCTGCGTGCCGTCGGCCTCGATGTGCTCACGATCGGCCAGTACCTCCAGCCCACCCCGCAGCACCTCGCGATCGACCGCTGGGTGACACCCGAGGAGTTTGCCGAATGGAAACAGTTCGGCCTCTCGATCGGCTTCGGCGTCGTCGAGTCCGGCCCCTTGGTCCGCTCCTCCTACCACGCCGACGAGCAGTCCGCCCGCTACACCGGCGCCGAAACGCTCCACACCGCGACCGCCTGACGCGGCCGGGCCGTGGCGTGCCGGGAGCGGCCCCGGTCGGCAGCGCGGCGTTGTGGCAACCCCAGCGCGGCACAGCCGTGCCCGAATTTTCGTGCTGCGGGCTGCACAAAAATGCAGCCTCCGGGCGTGGGTGGAGCGAACCCTCCTCGCACCGCCCTCCCCACATGCCCGTCCCTGTCCACGAGACCCTTCGCGTCTTCTACGCGGAGAACCAGGACCAGCTCTACACCTACGCGGTCGCGATCACCCGCCAACGCGAGGCGGCGGAGGACGCCATCCAACTGGCCTTCGCCCGGCTCCTGCGCCGCACCGACCTTCCCGCTCAGCTCCGTCCCTACGTGTTCCGTTGCGTGCGCAATGCCGCCCTCGACACCTGGCGGCGCGACCGCACCCGGACCGACTCGCTCTTCTCCCCCTTGGACGACCAACTCGCGCCACCCACGGCGCCGGAAGCACCGGCGGTCAGCACCGCCGAACTCGACCAATGGCTCGCAACCCTCTCCCCCGATGAACGCGAGACGATCGTCCTGAAGATCTACGACGACTTCTCGTTCCAGGAGATCGCCGACCTCCGCGGCGTCCCACTCCCCACCGCCTCCTCGTGGTATCGCCGCGGTCTCGCGAAGCTCAAAGCCCTCTGGATCAAGGAAACGACATGAACGACGACCTTCCCTTCCCGCCCCGCCGCCGTCTCGCGCGCCCCTCCGCCGCGCTCCGGCAACGCATGGACCGGCTCTTTTCCGAGTCCGCCGCCGCGGTCCCCGCCTCCACCGCGCGCCTCGTGCGTTGGCCCGTGCTCGCCGCACCACTCGCAATCGCCGCCGCGGTCCTCGTGTTCGTGCGGCGCGACCCGCCACCCGCCCCGGGGACGACACCTCCCGTCCCCGCCGAAGTCATCCTCCTCACGGAGGAGCAGGGCCATGCGCTGCTCCCCTCGCCCGATTCAGCCTTCCACTACGACCTCAGCGTCGGCAGTTACTAACCCCCTGCCCACATGCGCACCCTCGTTGTTCGCCTTTGCCTCGCCATCCTCGCCTTGTCCTGCGCCCTGCCGGCAAACGCCGACCTCACGATCCGGACCCGGCTCTATACGGTCGCGCCAACTGCGTATCCGTCGGACGAATCACCGGTACCAACCGCGACCGGGGACGCCTCCGGCTTCCGGCATGTGCCCGCTCCGGCCGCGATCGATTTCGGGGGCGTCGCCCTGCGGCTGGAGCCGGGCTCCGCCGCGTGGTCGGGGCCGCTCCCTGGCGGCGTTCACCCCTTGGCCGACACCGTCCTGCCCCTCGGCCCCTCCGGACACGCGGTGCTCCGTTGCATCGCGAAAGCCCAATACATGGAGCCGCGCGCCGATGGCACGTTCGAGCTCCGCCAGATCCCGGCCGACGCACCGGATGTGCCGCGCTACGTATTGACGTTTCGGGTCGATCGCCGGAACACCGGGCAAGTCGGGCTGGCCGTCACGTGCAATCTCGAGGCCGGCGTCGCGCGCCACCGCGAATCTCTGCCCGGAGTGAACATGCTCGTCGGCCGCCCGCAGGTCGATGTCGTCACCGCCGAGACAACCTTCAACACTCCGGCTACAAGCTGGCAGGCGCTGCTCTTCCGCCAGGCACCCGACGCGACGGGGCTGCTCGCCCTTCTCCGCCTCGAAGATACGCCAGCCTCCACCGCGCCCAGCGCACGCGCCCTCCACCCCCAACCGCCCCACCGCATCCGGGCGAACATCGCGGCCACCCGCACCCCCGACGGCGCCACGGCGGCGGCAAACCGCCGCGCGGGCGCCCCCGTCGGCTACCTGCTCTTCGATACCGGATACTGGAAATTCGGATCCATCGCCGGCCCTCGTCCTCCGGCGCCCGCAACCATGGACGCCGCTTGGCAGACCGCGCTGGCC
>JAEZSJ010000318.1 GCA_023443985.1 Verrucomicrobiota bacterium
GGGATCAGGATGCGGGCTTCGACGAGGCTCATGGAGGGAAACAGGTCAGGGGTTGGTCCGCTCGCTCAACCGGGCGATGACGGCGGGCAGCAGCCGGTGTTCGGCGGCGTGGATCTTCGTGGCGAGCGTCTCGAGCGTGTCCGTTTCTTCGATTCGCACGGCCTCCTGGTCGAGGATGCGCCCTCCGTCGACCGCGGCGTCCACCTCGTGCACCGTGCAACCGGTGAATTTCACGCCGTGGCGGAACGCCTGGCCGATGGCGTCGAGGCCCGGGAAACTCGGCAGCAGGCTCGGGTGCAGGTTGATGATTCGACCCGCGAACGCGCCGAGAAACGCCGGCTTGAGCACGCGCATGAACCCGGCGAGCACGACCAGGTCGGCGTGCGCCGCACGGATCGCCGCGATATAGCGCTCCTCGGCCGCGCCTTCGAGCTTCGTCTTGAACGGCGCCGGGTCGAGATACTGCGCGGGCACCCCGAAACGCGGCCCGAGCCCGAGCATGGGCGCCTCCGGCTTGTCGCAGAAGATGCCGACCACCTGCGCGCGACCGAGCCGGCCCGCACTCTGGGCGTTGAGGATGGCCTCGGCATTGGAGCCGCGACCGGAACCGAGCAGGACGACACGCATGGATGAGGAAATGGGAGAACTCAGGACGCGGGGAAAGGAGTTATGTGGAAATCAGGAAATCAGGAACGAACCCCACATAATCCGCCTTGGTTCGTTTTCCTGAGTTCCTGATTTCCACATTCCCCTTCTCACCGCGTCAGCGTTTCTTCACTGGAAGAACTTCTTCGCCTTCTCGAGGAAGCTGCGCGAGACCGGCTCGTCGGCGTCGCCGCAGGCGATCGCAAACTCCTCGAGCTTCTTGCGCTGGTCGGCGTTGAGCGAGGTCGGCACCTCGACATGGACCCGGATCAACTCGTCGCCCGGATGCCCGCCGCGCAGGCTCGGCATGCCCCGGCCCTTCAGGCGGAATGTCGTGCCGGACTGGGTACCCGAAGGAATCTTCAGCGACGCCTTCCCGGAGAGCGTGGGCACCTCGATCGTGCCGCCCAGCGTCGCGAGGGTGAACTTGATCGGGATCTCGCAGAAGAGGTCGTCGTTCTGCCGTTCGAAGACCTCGTGGGCGGCGACATGCAGGACGATGTAGAGGTCGCCCGGGCCGCCCTCGAGGGTGCCGGCCTCGCCGTTGCCCGAGGAGCGCAGCCGGGTGCCGGTGTCGACGCCCGGCGGGATGCGCACCTTCACCTTGGCATCCTGTTGCACGCGGCCCTCGCCGCGGCATTTCGCGCAGGGCTTCTCGACGCGGGTGCCGGCGCCGCCGCAGGTCGGGCACGTCTGCCGGAAGGTGAAAAAGCCGCGCGAAGTCGTGACCTGACCATGGCCCTGGCAGGTCGCACAACGCACCCGCTTCGAGCCCGGCTCCGCGCCGCTGCCGCCGCAATGTTCGCACTCGGCCAGCTTGCGGAACGAGATCTCCTTCTCCACTCCGCTCGCCGCCTCCTCCAGCGTGATCTCGAGGTCGTAGCGCAGGTCGGCGCCCCGCTGGGCCCCGCCGCCACCACCACCGCCGCCGAAGAACTCCTCGAAGATTCCGCCGCCACCGCCGCCGAACACCTCGCGGAACACGTCGAACGGATCGTGGAAGCCGCCGCCACCACCGCCACGCGGGCCGGCCCCGCCGCCCTGCGCAAACGCCGCATGGCCGAAGCGGTCGTAGGCCGCGCGCTTGTCCGGATCGCGGAGCACATCGTAGGCCTCCGAGATCTGCTTGAAACGCTCCTCCGCGCTCTTGTCCCCCGGGTTCTTGTCCGGGTGGTACTTCACCGCGAGCTTGCGGTACGCCTTCTTCAGGTCCTCCGCGGACACGTCGCGGGCGACGCCGAGCAGTTCGTAGTAGTCTTCCTTTGAGCTGGCCATGTGGTGTCGGTAAACGGGAGTCCGGCCCGCGCTGCGCGCCGCCGTCGAATCGGCGGCCCGGAAACGGACCGGACTGTCTAGTTAGGAGCGCCGGGAAACGTTGATCAAGCCTCGCGGCGACCGGTTGCGGCCCGGTTCAGGAGAAATTCTCGGTCACGAGCACCAGCGAATCCTCGTCGGCCTCGAACGTGAACCCGCCGGCAAACGGCAGGAGGGCGTTGTCGCCCACGACGAACGGGGCCAGGTCGAGCCCGCGCGCGCGCAACCGGCCGCGGACGACCGACAGCAGGCGGCATTGTTCGCCCGCGGCGAAGGCGAGCTGCGCCCCCGGCTTGAGCGGCACGCGGCGGATGCGGAACTCGGCGCAGTCGGCGATCACCGTCGCGGTGTCGGCGGCGCGCACGATCGGCGGCGGCGGCTCGTCGAAGAGGATCGATTTCATCGACTCCTCGATGTGCATCGTGCGCGGTTTGCCGTCGAGGCCCACGCGGCCCCAGTCGTACACACGGTAGGTGGTGTCGGAGTTCTGCTGGATCTCGAGGATGAGGCAGCCCGCGTCGATCGCGTGCACGGTGCCGCTGTGCACCAGGACGGAGTCGCCCGGCCGCACGCCATAGCGGTTCACGCACTCCTCGAGCGTGTTCGCATGGATCGCCGCCTCGAACTGCCGGCGGGTCACACCCGCCTTCAACCCCAGGATCAGACCCGCCTCGCCCTCGACGCCAGCCAGGTACCAGTTCTCCGTCTTCGGCTCGCCGCGCAGCGCCGGCGCGACCTCGGCCGGCGGATGCACCTGCAGGCTGAGTCGCTCGCGGCAGTCCAGCCACTTCACCAGGATCGGAAACGGCCGCGTCACCGGCCAATCGGGACCGATCCAGTCCGCACAGCGCAGGTGGAGCGCGTCGCGCAGCGACATCCCGGCGAGCGGGCCGTCACGGACCACCGACTGCGCCTCGGGCCGGTCGACGATCTCCCAGCTTTCGCCGATGGGATCGGTCCCCGGTAATGCGCGGTTGAACACTCGCCCGAGGGCACGGCCGCCCCAGACGCGGGCTTGGTAGAGCGGTTGAAATCGAACTGGCAAATGCATCGTCCTCACTGTTAAGAATTCCATGAAAAATGGGAGGCTGAATTTACAGCGGCGCGCGAATCCCCTAGCCTCGCCGGCCTTCAATCCCAAGCCCGCTCCCGATGGCAAAAAACGATTCTTCGCCCAAACGCAACGGCCCCTCCTACAACGCCCCGATGTACCGGCCGCGCTGGGTCGCCGCGTGCTTGTGCCTGATGGTGGGCGTGCTGCTCACCGTCGCGCTCGCCTACTACGCGCCCGATCAGGTGCCGACCATGAGCGCCTCCGGTGAGACGCTGCCGGACGGCACCATCAAGATCCTCCCGCCCACCGGCGTGAACCCGGTCGGCAAGATCGGCGCGATGACGGCCTTCTACCTCTTCCGCATCCTGGGCGGAGCCGCCTGGCTGATCGGCGCCTTCTTCTTCTGGCTGTCGTTCATCTACACCCGCGGTATGCGCCGTCTGGCGACAGCGCGCGCGGGCGCCATGATGTTCTGCCTGCTCTGCGCCTGCGGCCTCGCCGACATGCAGAAGGTCGCCTGGGGACTCTTCGCCACCCCGCCCAATGTCTACGTGAACGGCCCCGGCGGCATGGTCGGCCAGCTCCTCTACGCGCGGCTGCTGGAGGATACGATGGGGATCTTCGGCTCGGGGGTGATGCTCACCGTGTTCTTCTGCCTGAGCCTGATGTTCGTCCTCACGAAGGACCTCGGCGCGCAGTTCGACCGCTTCTTCGCGTGGATCCAGAGCATCCGCGAGAACTGGAAACTCCGCCGCCTCGAACGCGAGGAGATCAAGAAGCTCCGCGCCGAGGCCCGCGCGAAGCTCAAGGAGCAGGCGCTCGCCGAGCTCAAGAAG
>JAEZSJ010000335.1 GCA_023443985.1 Verrucomicrobiota bacterium
GCCGCACACGCGCGCGGCGACGCCTCACGGCCGCCGCCACCGCACCGCGGCCGGCTGGGCGGTCCCGACACCGAGACGCTCGCAGTACTCGAGCAGACGCCGGTCGTCGCCCATGATCGGGCGGAACTTGTCGCGCCGCCGTGCGGCGTTCATGCGCTCGAGCATCAGCGAGTCGAGCAGCACTGGGTCGGCGCTGAGCCAGAGCCGCGGCTCGGAGACCGTGTACAGCGAATGGAACAGCGGGCCCCCGATGTACTGGTAGCACTCGAGGCTCACGATGCTGAGCTTCCACGACTCGCGCAGCTCGGGGATCGCGGCCATCTCGGCCACGGCCGCGGGCGCGTTCGCGGGACTGCGGAAGAAACGCTGGGTGTTGCTCGCGTTCCACAGCGTGGCGTTCACCAGCGCGCCGTTGATGCCGAGCACCGGGTGGTCGCTGTAGACCGGCAGGTTGATCCAGAAATCAGCGTCCAGAAACAGCGGGGTCGCCAGGAAGCTCTTGCGATCGGCTGCGACGGAGCCGCCCTCCTCGTCCACCGGGGCGGACTTCTGCTCGAGCACGCCGGGGGCGAACCGCGCCGGCAGCGGGCTGTCGTAGAACCATTCGGTGGCGTAGAACTGGCCGGATTCGAGCACGAAGACCGGGTGCTCGGCGTAGCTGTTGCCCCCCTTGCTGAGCGCGGGAAGAAACCCGGACTCCCGCAGCCGCATCTGATTCAGGCCGACAAGGAAGATCTTCTTCGCCTCGAACCCGCGCCGTTCCAGCGCGGCGATCACCGCCCGCACGAGGGCGGGCGGAGTGTTCAGCCCCGGGCCGGAATCGGTGTAGATCTTGAGCCCCACGCTGCCGCGTTCGCCCGGCCGCAACGCGCCGGGGCCGTGCTCCGCCTCGAAATCCGCAAACAACCGCTCGACCGCGTCGCGATAGGTCGCGTCCGCGAAATCCGGCAACATCGCCTCCCAGACGACCGGCTCGGGCGGCGGCGGCGGCTCCGACTCCGCCGCGGGGGCGGCCATCGCGGCGCCCGCCGGGAAAAGGCACGGCAGCGACGACCAGAGCAGGCGGAACAACCGGGAGGGAGGCATGGAGAAGGGCGGGATTCTTGACAGCGGATTTTCCGGGATGGAAGGTAAAACCCCGCCGGAAAGACACGCACGGCGCCCAGTCGTGCCCTCCGGTTTCGCCGCCACCATGTCGATGATCAAATCCGCGAGCATCCGCGACCTCAAGCAGCGGGTGAACATCGTCGATGTCGTCGGCGGCGTGGTCTCGTTGCGCAAGGCCGGCGCGAGCTTCAAGGGCCTGTGCCCCTTCCATAACGAGAAGACACCCTCCTTCCATGTCTCGCCCGACCGCGGACTCTACAAATGCTTCGGCTGCGGCAAGGGCGGCGACAGCATCTCGTTCGTGATGGAGACCGAGCACCTCGGCTTCACCGAGGCCGCCGAGACGCTCGCCCGCCGGTTCAACGTCCCGCTCGAGTACGAGGAGGGCGGCCCCACCCGCGAGGAACGCTCGCTCCGCCAAGAGCTCTACGACCTGCACGAGCGCGCGGCGGAGCTGTTCCATTCGGCCTTCGCCGGCGGCGCGGCGATCGGCCCGTTCATGCGCGGCTACTGGACGGAGAAACGGCGATTCCCGCTCGAGCTCGCCGACGAGTTCAAGATCGGCGCCGCCGACGAGGCCGGCGGCGGGCTCGCAGCGCAGTTGGCGAAACAGAAGTATTCCGAGGAGGCGTTCCGCCAGTGCGGGCTGTTCTTCGTGCGCGAGGGCGCGCCGTTCTCCATCGGCGCGCTCAAGCACCGGTTCCGCGGCCGGCTGATGATCCCGATCCGCGACATCCAGGGCCGTGTCGTTGCTTTTACAGCACGCCAGACGGACCTCACCCCGGCCGACGACCCCGCACGCGAGGCGAAGTACGTGAACTCGCCCGAGACGCCGATCTTCACGAAGGGCGAACTGCTCTTCAACCTCGACCGCGCGCGCACGCACAGCGGCCAGGGGCCCTTCGTCATGGTCGAGGGCCAGCTCGATGCGCTGCGGTGCTGGCACGCCGGGCTCAAGACCGTCGTCGCCCCACAGGGCACCGCGATCACCGAGCGCCAGCTCCACCTGCTCCATCGCCTCAATCCGCGGCTGGAGTGCTTCCTCGACGGCGATGCCGCCGGCCGCAAGGCGGCCTTCCGGCTCCTGCCGCTCGCGCTGAAGGTCGGCCTGGAGGTGAAGTTTCTCCAGCTCTCGGTCGGCAAGGATCCCGACGAGTTGTTCCGCGACCACGGCATGGGCGCCTACGAGGAGCTGCGCGGCCACGCGCTCGACGGCATCACCTTCGCCTGCCGCGCCCTCCTGCCGGACCCGGCCGGGGCCTCCGCGCTCGACCGGCAGGAAGCGGTGAAACAGCTCTTCGAGATCATCGCCCACAGTTCCTCCGAGACCGCGCTCGAGAGCTACCTCGCCCAGATCCAGCGCGAGCTCCGGCTCGGCCGCGGCGTGCTGGCGGACTTCGACACCTTCCGCCGCGGCGCCCGGGGCGAGGGCATCGCCATCGATCATCAGCCGCCCGCCACGCCCGACTCGGGCGTGACCGAGACCTACCGCCCGACCGGAGCCGAGGAGCACCTCCTGCTCCTCTGCCTCCACCACGAGGAGCTCGGCCCCCCGCTCGCCACCCTCGTCCAGCACGACTGGATCGACAGCAACTCGATTCCCGGCCGACTGCTCAACCGCGCCCTCGCCGCATTCCACGACCTCGACTGGCCGGGCAAAGACGAGGTCCTGACCTTGGCGGAGGACGAGGAGGAACAGGCCGTGCTCACCAGATTGCTCTTCGTCCCCCCCCGGGAGGACGACCCCATCAAGGTGGCCAACGAAGGTCTGCGCCTGCTCCATCAACGATTTATCCGCCGGCAGCTTGACCAAATCGGACTTGAAATAGCCTCCAATCGACCGGACAGTGAGTCTGACTCTTTCCTTCTCCTGAAGAAAAAGGCCGACCTGATCCGACAGTCCAAACATTCGCCGCAGCTCTCTGCCCACCACTAGTCTATGCCGCGCAAAGCCAAGCCCGAAGAGGCTATTCCTGAGTCGCCGAAAAAGAACGCCGTCATTGCCGAATCCGCCAAGGACATCGATTTGACCGCCGCCGGCGCCGACAAGGACAACCTGCCAGGCAACGTAAACGACAAGATCCGCCAGCTCATCCGTCAGGCGAAGGAGCAGGGCTATCTCACCTTCGACGACATCAACGAGGCGCTGCCCGAGGCCGTCGACAACCCCGAGGAGATCGAGAACGTCATCTCGATCCTGCAGAACCTCGAGATCGACATCCTCGACCCCGACGAGGTCGAGGGCTTCAAGCAGAAGCAGGAGGAGGCCGAGGAGGAGGAGACGCGGTATTCGCAGAACGACATCCTCGACGACCCCGTCCGGATGTACCTCAAGCAGATGGGCCAGGTCCCGCTGCTGACCCGCGAACAGGAGGTCGAGATCTCCAAACGCATCGAGACCGCCGAGCTCCACGCCCAGGAGGCGCTTTTCGAGGCGGCCATCTGCGGCAAGTTCATCGCCGAGCTCGGCGACAAACTGCTCAAGCGCGAGGAGCGCTTCGACCGCGTCGTCATCGACAAGAAGATCGAGAGCCGCGACGCCTACTTCAAGAACCTCCCCAAGCTCGTCGAGACGACGCAGAAGGGCGAGGAGGGCTGCGCCGAAGCCTGGGACGAGGTCCTGAAGGCCAAGGGCGAGCCCAACCGCAAGAAGGCCCACGCGAAGTTCAAGAAGCGCGAGACCGCGCTGCGCGCCAACTTCTCGAAGTTCTATTTCAAGCTCAAGGTCTACGAGGAGTTCCTCGAGTCGCAGGAGGATCTCTTCGAGGAGATCCAGCGCAGCTTCGACCAGCTCGAGGCCGCCAAGCACCCGAAGACCAAGCGCGACGCGCAGATCGACGCCAAGGGTCTCCAGGCCCGCCTCCACGAGATCGAGAACGAACAGCGCATCGCCCCCGCCGAGCTCATGGAGCTCATCAAGAAGTGCCGCCACTGGGTCCGCGAAGCGCACAAGGCCAAGACCGAGATGGTCGAGGCCAACCTCCGCCTCGTCATCTCCATCGCAAAGAAGTACACCAACCGAGGCCTCTCCTTCCTCGACCTGATCCAGGAGGGCAACATGGGCCTCATGAAGGCGGTCGAGAAATTTGAATACCGCCGCGGCTACAAGTTCTCCACCTACGCCACGTGGTGGATCCGCCAGGCCATCACCCGCTCGATCGCCGACCAGGCCCGCACCATCCGCATCCCGGTGCACATGATCGAGACCCTCAACAAGGTCATGCAGGTCCAGAAGCAGCTGCTCCAGGAGTTCGGCCACGAGCCGACCCCGGAGGAGGTCGCCGAGGAGATGCAGCTGCCCGTCGAGCGCGTGCAGCAGATCATGAAGATGGCCCAGCAGCCCATCTCGCT
>JAEZSJ010000355.1 GCA_023443985.1 Verrucomicrobiota bacterium
ACCGCGAGGCCCGCCGGGCCAAGGCCGTCGCCGCCGCGCGCGCCGCCCTCGCCGCCGCCGAGACCGAACCCGTCCGGACCGATGTCTTCGACGCCAGCGCCCTCGAGTTCGTCCTGCCGCCCGAGCCCGCCGAGGCGCTCGCGATCGCCCGCGAGATGTTCGACAGCTTCTTCCACGAATCCGGCGAACGGCTCGTCGACCTGCAGCGCGCCGCCGAGACCGCCGACATCGAGACGGCCAACCGCGTCGCCCACCGCCTGAAGGGCGCGTGCTCGATGATCGGATTCCGCGAGATCGAGCAGCTCACCGCGGGCATCGAGACCGCGGCCCGCGCCGGCAAACCCGCCGACCCCGAGCTGGTCGCACGCCTCACGCCCGCGTTCGAGGTCGCGCGCGAAGTCTCCGCCAAGTGGGTCGGGGAGCTCGCGCAACGCGCCGGTTGAGCACCTGCGGCGGCGCCTAGCCCGGCAGCACGTGGAGGTAGAAGAAGAGGAAGTGGCACACGCTGCCGCCGAGCACGAACAGGTGCCAGATCGCGTGGCCGTACGGCAGCCGTTTCCACACGTAGAACGCCACACCCGCCGTGTACGTCGCCCCGCCGGCGAACAGCCACCAGAGGGCGCCGGGATCTAGCCGCCGCCAGAGCGCCTGCACGACGAAGACCGCCGCCCAGCCCATCGCGACGTACGCGCCCAACAGGAGCCGCTGGAACCGGTGGATGAACAGGAACTTCATCACGATCCCCGCGACCATCACCGCCCAGATGATGCCGGCCATCGTCCAACCGAGCGGGCCGCGCAGCGTGACCAGCATGATCGGCGTGTAGGTGCCGGCGATCAGCGCGAAGATCGCCGCATGGTCGCAACGTTTCAACCACGCCTTCGCCCGCGCCCCCGGCACCGCGTGGTAGAGCGTCGACGCCAGGTAGAGCGACACGAGCGAGGCGCCGTACAGCGAGAAGCTCACGACCCGCCACGGGTCGCCCAGGCGCGCCGCCCCGGCGACCAGGACCACCAGCGCCGCGACCGCGAGCACGAGCCCCAGCCCGTGCGTCACGCTGTTGGCGATCTCCTCGCCCACGGAGTACGACCTCGTCGCTTGCATCGCGCCCACTCCGGCAGCTCCGCCGGGCGAACGCCAGCCCGCGTTGCGGCGCCGCCCGCGGTCAGGTCTTCCAGACCTGGAGGATCTTCAGGTAGTTGGCGCGCTCGAAGGCGGCGGGATCCGGGCAGTTCTGGAGGCTGAGCGCGCCGCGCATCTGCGCGACCGACTCGTACTCCTTCGCCTGCATCCAGTCCTTCAGTCCGGCGAGCATCGCGCCGAGCGCCGCGGGCTTGTGCTTGAGCAGCGCGGACACGACCTGCACGGCGCTCGCGCCGGCGAGCAACGCCTTCACGACATCGGCCCCGGAGTGCACGCCGCCGGAGCACGCCATCGGGATCTTCACCTGGCCGGCGAGGATCGCGAGCCAGCGCAACCGGAGGCGGAGCTCCTCGGGCGAGGAGAGGTCGAGGGAGGGCACGGCCTCGAGGTTCTCAAGGTCGATGTCGGGCTGGTAGAAACGGTTGAAGAGCACGAGCCCGTCCGCCCCGGTGAGCTCGATCTCGCGGGCGAAGTGCGCGAGCGACGAGTAGAAGGGCGCCAGCTTCACCGCCACGGGGATCTTCACGCTGGATTTCACCGTGCGCACGATCTCGAGGATGTCGGTCTCGACCTCCTCGCCGGACACCGCGGCGTCGGTGGCGAGGTAGTAGAGATTCAGCTCCAACGCGTCGGCGCCGGCCTGCTGGATGAGGTTGGCGTATTCGACCCAGCCGCCGATCTGCGAGCCGTTGAGCGAGGCGATCACGGGCAGCTGGCAGCGTTCCTTGATCTTGCGGATGTGCTCGAGGTACTCCTGCGGGCCGAGGGCGTAGTCGTCGCTCTCGGGGAAGAAGCTCGCGGCTTCGGCGAAGACGTCCTCGTGGCGTTTGAGGTGCGCGTATTCAGCCTTCATTTCGCGGTCGATCTGCTCCTCGAAGAGCGAGTGCATGACGATCGCGGCGGCGCCGGCGTCCTGGAGGGCCTGCACGCGGTCGAGGGTGTCGACCAGCGGCGAGGCGCCGGGCATGAGCGGGTTGGCGAGCTTGAGACCGAGGTAGTGGGTGGTGAGATCGAGGGCCATGGCGGTGAAGCGGAGGTGGATGCGGCGCCGGCCGGGGCCGGGCCGCGGGACGACTGGTTGATGGCCAAAGGAAAGCGGGCGGCCAGGAGAAAGCAAAACGCGGGCGGAAAGAAAAAAGGGCGGCGCCGTCGCCGGCGCCGCCCTGAAAGCTAACCTTGGGTACGCGGACCGGATCCGCTCACGAGGCCGGGGCCGCCGGCGGGGCCTTGGCGGCGACGGCCGCCTTCGCGGCATCGGCCATCTGCTGGTAGACGGTCCAGCGGGAGTTCACGTTCTTCTGCGCGATCTCGGCGAGCGCCTTGGCGCGCTCCGGGGCGGCCTTGTGCAGGAACTTGTAGCGGATCTCGTTCTGCGTGTACTGCGAGAGCGCGACCTTCGGCGCGGCCGAATCGAGCACGAAGTCCGCCTCGCCGCGCGCGATGCGGCGCGGGTCGTAGCGGAACATCGGCCAGTGGCCGGACTCGACCGCGAGCTTCTGCTGGTCGAAGCCGTTGGCCAGCGAGTAGCCGTGGGCGATGCAGTGCGCGTACGCGATGATCAGCGACGGACCGTCGAAGCTCTCGGCCTCGCGGATGGCCTGGATCGTCTGCGTGTCCTTGGCGCCCATGGCGACGCGGGCGACGTAGACGTTGCCGTATTGCACGGCCATGAGGGCGAGGTCCTTCTTGCCGGTGTCCTTGCCGTTGGCCGAGAACTTCGCGACCGCGCCGATCGGCGTGGACTTCGACTTCTGGCCGCCGGTGTTGGAGTACACCTCGGTGTCGAGCACCAGGATGTTGACGTTGCGGCCGGTGGAGAGGACGTGGTCGACGCCGCCGTAGCCGATGTCGTAGGCCCAGCCGTCGCCACCGAACACCCACACGCTCTTCTTGACGAGGTAGTCGGCGATCTGGGCGAGGGTCTTCGCCTGGAGCGAGCCGATGCCGGCGAGCTTGGTCTTCACCGCGGCGACGACGCGCCGGGCCTCGGCGATGCCGGCCTCGGTCGACTGGTCGGCCTTGGCGAGCGCCTCGACGAGGCCGTCGCCGAGCTGCGGGGCGAGCTCGTTGAGGAGCAGGTGCGCCTTGGCCTCGAGCTGGTCGGCCGCGAGGCGCAGGCCGAGACCGTACTCGGCGTTGTCCTCGAACAGCGAATTCGACCAGGCCGGGCCGCGGCCGGCGCCGTCGGTGCAGTACGGGGTGGTCGGCAGGTTGCCGCCGTAGATGGAGGTGCAGCCGGTGGCGTTGGCCACGAGCATGCGGTCGCCGAAGAACTGCGTGACGAGCTTGATGTACGGGGTCTCGCCGCAGCCGGTGCAGGCGCCGGAGAACTCGAAGAGCGGCTCCATGAACTGCGAGCCCTTCAGGTCGGTCTTGAGCTTGGTGCGGTCGGGCTTGGGGAGGTTGAGGAAGAACGCCCAGTTCTCGCTCTCCTGCTTCACCAGCG
>JAEZSJ010000405.1 GCA_023443985.1 Verrucomicrobiota bacterium
GTCGCGGCATCGGCGGCGGCTTGCTCGTGCGCGGCTCGCGCGGCCTCCGCCCGCGCCGCCTCCGCGGCCTGCTGCTCCGCGAGCGCCCGCGTGTCGGCAAGGCGTCGCGCTTCGGCTCGGTCGCCGAGTTGCACACGGGCCAGTTCGGCCAGCGCGGCCGTATGGGTCTCCAGGCGCCAGAGCAGGCCGACTGTCGCTGCCAGCAGCGCGATGACGATGGCGATTGCGAAGTTTTTCACAGGATACGACTGCCACCCAACGATCTCCGTGGCCCGAGGCAAACTAGTATTCATCAAATTCTTCCGGGCGGGCTCCGGAGTCTCTCCATCCGCGCGCGCCAACCCGGGTCCTCAGCGAGGGGCCTGCGCCAGCCGCGCGGCGACATCCAGCACGACCCCACGCAGGGTCTGGATCGTGAACGGCTTCTGCAGGAAACCCGTGATGCCGAGCCCGGCGAAACGCTCCAACGCCTCCTCCGCCTCGAACCCGCTCATCAGCACCACCGGGACGCCTGCGCACCGTTCGCGCAAGCGTTTGAAGGTCTCCAACCCGCCGAGGCGCGGCATCGAGAGGTCCAGCAGCACCGCCTGCACGCCATGCCCCTCCGCCCCGAACAACTCCAGCGCCTGCACACCGTCGCTCGCCGCCACCACCGCGAGCCCCGCACCGCCGAGCACATCCGCCGCGACCTGCCGCACCGCCGCCTCGTCGTCCACCACGAGCCACGCGCCCCCCTCCGCACCGCCGGCCTGCGTCGGCCCGTTGCCGCCGGCCGGCGATGCCGCCGGTGCCGCCGCCACCGCCGGGGCCCGCTCCTCCGCCATCGACGGCAGCACGACCCGGAACGTCGCCCCGCGGCCGGACTGGCTGGTGACCTGCACCGCGCCCTGATGGGCGCGCACGATGCCCGCCACCGCGGCGAGCCCAAGTCCGCGGCCGGTGAACTTGGTCGAGAAAAACGGCTCGAAGATCCGTTCCTGCAGCGACGCCTCGATGCCGCATCCCGTATCCGCCACCTCGATAAAGGCGTACTCCCCGGGCGCAAGGTCCGGCGCGAGGTACGCCGCGGCCAGCCAGTCCCGCGAGACCGCCGTCGTGCCCGTCCGCACCACGACCTGCCCGCCGCCCTCCGGCAATGCCTCGGCGGCGTTGAGCAGAAGGTTGAGGAGGACTTGGCGGAGCTGGAGGGTGTCGCCCCGCACCCGCGGGCCGGGCTCTCCCGCCTGGAACACCAGCTCCGCCTTCTTGGAGACGGAATTGCGGGCCAAGGCCAGCGTCCCCCGGGCCATCTCGTTGATCTCGACCGCGCGCACCAGGAAACGGCCCTTGCCCGAGTAGGCGAGCATCTGTCGGCACAGGTCCGCCGCGCGTTCCGCCGAGACTTCGATCCGTCGCAATCCCTCGCTCATCGACGAACCCTCCGGAAGCTGGAGCCGGAGCAGGCTCGCATTGCCGAGCACGCCGGTGAGCAGGTTGTTGAAATCGTGCGCGATGCCACCCGCCAACATGCCGAGGCTTTCAAACTTCTGGGTCTCGAGCAGCTTCCGATGCCAGGCCTCGCGCTCATCCTCGCTGCGCTTGCGGTCGGTGAAATCAAACAGCGTCCCCAACAGGACCTGCGGCGCCCCGCGCTGGTCGCGCAAAATCGTGCAGGTCGTGGTCACGTGGCGGAGCTGCCGGTCGCTCCGCTCGATCCGGAGCTCGCAAGCCTGCCCCTCCTCTCCCAGCCGTACCCGGCGCAACAACTCCTCCAGCTGGGGCCGGTCCTCGGCCCACACGCAGCGCAGCAGCGACTCGAGTCGCGGCGCAAACGTCTCCTTCCGCAGCCCCAGGATGCGCAACCCGCCGGCCGACAACTGGAACTCGTCGCGGGCGAGATCCCAGATCCACACCCCGAGGTTGGCGAGGCGCTGCGCCTCGGAAAGCTGCCACTCCCGCTGCCGCAACCGCGCCACGAGCCGCTCGCGCTGTGCATTGAACGATGCCAGCACGAGCGATGTCAGCGCGATCACCACAATATAGATGAGCAGATAGGCGAACGCCGCCGCCGCCGTGCCCCCGGCAAACGGTCCACTGCCCGCCGCCGTGCCCCACACCGCCAACGCGCCGAGCAACAACACCGCCACCGCCGCCCCTCCGATCGCGAACCGCCAGGCGATTCCGATCAGCACAGGAAACGGCAGCACCAGGAGCACCGGATGGACGAGCCCCCACCGCCGGCCCCAGATGAAGACCGCGCCCCCGACCACGGCGAGGACGGCGAGCATCCCCGCGAACTCGCCCAACGCCGCCAGCGAACGCAACCGCGCCGCCATCTGCCGCGCCGTGATCAGCAACGGCCCGACCACCAGCCCCCCCACGAAGTTGCCCCCCGCCCACGTGAGCGCCGCCAGCGGCGCCTGCGGCCAGTTGATCGTCCCGGAGAGCAACGCGGCCCCGGTGCCGAGCACCGCCGCGATCGGCGCGCCCACTCCGCCGAGCAGCAGAATGTATCCAACTACTTGCCATGGCCGCTCGATGTTCCCGTGAAACGCGAACAGCCGCCGCAGCAGCACCACCGTGACGACCGCCTCCAGCGTGTTGCCCACCGCCATCAGGGTGGCCGCCGCGGGCGTCGCCCCGGTCGAGATCGCCGCCGCCAGCGACCCGCACGCCACGCCCGGCCAGAGCCGGACACCGCCGATGATCAGCGCCGCCAGCGCCAGACCCGAGGGCGGCCACACCGGCGAGATGCTCGCCGTGATCGTCGCGAAGGTCAGCCCCAGCCGCGCCAGGACGAAATAGGCGAGCCCGACGAGCGCGATGCGGACACTCCACGGCCACTCCCGGGGGGACGAATGCGTTTGCCCAGCGTGGGTAGCCGGCGGCGACGACATGAGACCGGGAATTCACGCAGTTGCCGGGAAATCACAAACGCAAACCCGGCGCCGCCGTCGTTTTCGCTTTCCGGCACGACGTTTCCCCGCTGCGCTTCCGGCGCAATGCCGCCCGACTACTCCCCTCTCCAACTGGCCGACCGCTGGGAAGACTACCGCCTGCTCGAATGCGGCGAAGGCATGAAGCAGGAACGTTGGGGTGAATACATCTTCGTGCGCCCGGATCCGCAGGTGGTCTGGCCGCGCCGCAACCGGGAACCGTGGACGGGCTGGGACGGCTACTACCACCGCAGCGACACCGGGGGCGGCCGCTGGGAGTTCCGCCGCCAGCTGCCCGAGTCGTGGACAATTCGTTACAGCCCGCTGGACCTGACGCTCCGGATCCGCCCCACGGGATTCAAGCACACCGGCCTCTTTCCCGAGCAGGCGGTCAACTGGGACTGGAGCAGCGCGTTGATCCGCAATGCCCGCGCCTCCGGACGCGAGGTCTCGTTGCTGAATCTCTTCGGCTACACCGGCGCGGCGACGGTGGCCGCCGCCCGGGCCGGCGCCAACGTGTGCCATGTCGACGCCGCCAAGGGCATGGTCGAGTGGTGTCGCGAGAACGCCGCGCTCAGCGGACTCTCGTCGTCACCGATTCGCTACATCGTCGACGACTGCCGGAAGTTTGTGCAACGCGAGCAACGCCGGGGCCGGCACTACGACGCGATCATCATGGACCCACCCACCTACGGGCGCGGCGGGTCCGGGGAGATGTGGAAACTCGAGGACGACCTCTGGGGATTGCTCGAGGACTGCGGACGGGTGCTCTCGGACCGGCCGCTGTTTTTCCTCATCAACAGCTACACGGCGCGGCTTTCGCCCGTGGTCGCCGGCAACCTGCTCGCGACATTGCTGCCCGCGAGTGTCGGCGGCGCCGTCTCGGTCGGCGAGATCGGCCTGCCGGCCGAGCGCGACGGCACCGTCCTGCCCTGCGGGATATTCGGACGCTGGGCCGCGACCTAGCCACGGGATCCCGGCGGCACATCCCCGGCGCCGGCTCGCGGGCGCCGGGGGCGCAGGCATCGGGGTTGCCATCCGGGAGTCTCGCGGGATAATGCGCCCCCAACCTTTCCCTCCCCACCAGCGCGTCGGCCCGTGCCACGCGAACACCGTCCGCAATGGAACAGTCCAAGACCCCTCCCGCCGCCGACTCCACCGCCAAGGATGTCGTCGCCGCGCCCGCCGAGCTTCGCCATGCACTCGCCGCCGGCCGCACCTCGGTTTGGCGCTATGAACCCGGCACACGGGAGTTTTTCAATGATGGCGTGTTGGAGCAGCTCCTCGGGTTTGCGGCGGGCGCCAATCGGATGCCGGGGGAATGGCTGCGGCTGGTCCATCCGGACGACCTCAACCGCCTCCAGGCGCAATGGCTCGCTGTATGCGAAGGTCGGACACCGCAGATCGACCTCGAGTTCCGGCTGCTCGACCGGAACGGCTCGATCCGGTGGTTCCACGGGCGCGGCACCACGGCCCGCGCCACCGGTTTGGCTCCCGCGATCGCGGGGGTGGTCCAGGAGATCACCGAGCGGAAACACGCCGAGGAGGAGCTTCACGAGCTCAGCCGCTACAACCGACAACTGCTCGACCTGAGCCCGGACCCGGTGTTCGTGCTCGATGCCGCCGGCACGATCATCGATCTCAACCCTGCCGCGCAGGCGTTGACCCACTCCGAACGTTCGGGGCTGATCGGGGTCGATTTCGCGCAACGCTTCGCCGACGCCGTCCGCGCACGCCAGCTGTGGACCGATGCGCTGGCCCGCGGGACGGTACGCGACGCCGAGATCGGCCTGCTCGGAACCGCGGAGGCGCAGCCGATTCCGCTCCTCTGCAACGCCACCGCCCTCGCCGCGGAAGATGGTTCTCCCCGGGGGGTGCTGGTGGTCGCCCGCGACATCTCGGCGCGAAAGGCCGCGGAAGCCGAGCGGTTCATGACCGAGGCCCGCGTGCGCGAGACCCAGAAGCTCGAGAGTCTGGGCGTGCTCGCCGGCGGGATCGCCCATGACTTCAACAACCTCCTGACCGGGATTCTGGGGAACGCATCGTTGGCCAAACTGGATCTGGCCGCGGGCACCCCGCCGTACAACTGCGTCGAGGAGATTGAGAAGGCGTCGCTGCGCGCGGCCGAGCTCTGCCGGCAGATGCTCGCCTATTCGGGCAAGGGTCGCTTCGTGGTCCAGTTGCTGGATCTCTCCGAACTGATCACCGAGGCCGCGCCACTGCTGGAGCTCTCCACCACCAAGAAGGCGAAGCTGCGCTTCTTCCTCAACAAGCATCTGCCACTCATCCAGGCGGATGTGAACCAGCTGCGCCAAGTCGTGATCAATCTCGTCTCCAACGCAGCGGAGTCGATCGGCGACAAGGACGGTCTGATCCGGATCACCACCGGCGCGATGCGGGCGACACGGGAGTATCTCCACCAGACCCCCCTGGCGCCAGACCTCCCGGAGGGCACCTATGTGTTTGTCGAGGTCAGCGACAACGGAGGCGGCATGGGCGCGGACATCCTCCAGCGTATCTTCGAGCCGTTCTTCTCGACCAAGTTCACCGGACGGGGATTGGGGCTGTCCGCCGTTCTCGGCATCGTGCGCGGACACAACGGCGCCATCAAAGTGGAAAGCGAAGCAGGCAAAGGCGCCTCGTTCCTCGTCCTGTTTCCCGCGGCCGAGCAGAGCGCGATGTTGCCCGTGGAGCCCAAGCCCGCGGCACCGCCGGTACGGCGAGTCCTCGTTGTCGACGATGAGGAGACCGTGCGGAGCGTCTTGGCGCGGATGCTGCGGTCGTTCGGCTATGAGGCGGTCGTCGCGGCGAACGGGCAGGAGGCCGTGCAATTGTTCCACGCGGGCCGCGATGATTTCCGCGCCGTGCTGCTTGACCTGACGATGCCCGAGCTCGACGGGGCGGAGACCTTCCGCGAGATCCACCGCATGCGGCCCGAGCTACCAGTTGTCCTGATGAGCGGCTACAGCGAACAGGATGCGGTTGCGAAGTTCGGTGCAGCGGGGCTCGCCGGCTTCCTTCAGAAGCCCTTCCAGCCGGATACCCTGCGGACCCGCCTCACTGCGCTCGTTCCGAATGGGGCGTAGCTTCCGGGGACGTGTCCTCGGAGTGATCGTGGACACTGCATGGACCATGCGATCGAGGCCGCTGCCTCCGAATGCAAAATTGCACCGCCCTCCTGCGGCGCGGGCGTAAGCGTGGGTGAGGCGCCGAAGCTGGCGTAGAGGGGTGAGTCCCTGAAAAAAGGAAGGCCCGGCCTCCGAAGTGGAGGACCGGGCCTATAAATCCTGGCAATAACCTACTCTCGCG
>JAEZSJ010000407.1 GCA_023443985.1 Verrucomicrobiota bacterium
CGCGAGAGTAGGTTATTGCCAGGATTTATAGGCCCGGTCCTCCACTTCGGAGGCCGGGCCTTCCTTTTTTCAGGGACTCACCCCTCTACGCCAGCTTCGGCGCCTCACCCACGCTTACGCCCGCGCCAGCCGCGGCGCAGCAGCAACGCAACCAAGAGATCCACCGCCCCGTCGATCCCCAGTCGCGTGATGTTCAACGTCAGATCGTAACTGCCCGGATCATCCACATCAGCGTCAAAGAACGAGCGCACATAGTCACGTCTCGCATGGTCCGCCTTCCGGATATAGACATTGGCTTGCTCCAGGGTGATGCCCAGCAGGCCGGCGACTCGTTCCGCCCGTCGTGCGGCGTCGCCGATAATCCTCACATGCAACCCTTGCGCGCAGCCTTCAGCCGCATGGTTGCTCCCGCGGCCGACGAGAATCACATTTCCCGCCCGGGCCAGGCGGCGCATCAGGTTGTTGGTCTGGTGTACGAGCGTCCAGATGCTTGGGTGGAGGCCAACAATCTCCCCGACCGAGGCTTCGATCTCCGAGACCTTGTCTTCCGGAAGGAAGCGTGCGAGCGAACTCGACAGGTGGTTGTCCTCAAGCATCCGACCGACGAGGTTCCGGTCGAACACGGTCCAGGGCGCGTTATCGACATCGTTCAACCGGTCGAGTCGACGCGCCAGTTCGGTGGCCAGAACGGCTCCGCCGGTGCCGCACTCGCGTGAAATGGTGACGAAGGGGCCGGTAGTGGTCGGGTGTTCACAGGAGGGACAATTGAACTGAAGGTCGAAATAGGCCTTAGCTTTCTCGATGGAAGGGTGCGTTTCCATAAAGCGACGGGGTTTAGCTGGCGCATCGGGCTGGCGGAAACCTATCTGCACGGGCATCAACCGCAACGTGGGCGAACACGGCCGGCCGGCTCGGAGTTCGTAACCGCGGGCTGTCGCTGGCGTCTTGGGGGCCATGAAGCAGCTTCGGCGTGCCGTGACGGCGCTTGCGGTGCTGGTTGCCATCGGCGCCTGTTGTCTCGCGTGGCGTGAACACCTGAAGGCGCGCCAAGCCTTGGACGCGCTCGCCGCGGCCGAGGCGCGCTTGGCTTCAGTTCAACCCGAAGCCCCGACCCGGACCGGACTGGCGGCTCCGCTATCGGAACCCGGCACCGCCGCCGTGCCGTCTGTTCCTGCCGGTGTGCCCCGGGGACGAGGCCGTGGATGGGGAGGCGGCCCGGACCTCGCGAGTGACCCGGAGATGGCGCCATTGTTGCTCAAGCAGCGGCAACGGCAGGTCTCCATGCGTTATGCCGCCTTGTTCGCCCGGTTGAAACTCTCGCGTGCGACGACGGTCCAGCTCGAGCGCCTCCTGGCTGAGAAGCAGCTGTCCCGTTTCGAGGCGATGGGGCTCGCCCGCCGGCAAGGGCTGGGGCGGGAGGATGCGCAGGCGGTGGCTCGCCAGGCCGATGTCGAAACGGATGCTCTGATCCGGCAGATCCTCGGTGACTCGGCATTCTCCGCTCTGCAGGAGTATGACCGCACGTATCCGCAGCGCACCACTGTCGACAATCTCTCGCGACAGCTTGGCTACTCCGGAGCCGGACTTTCGCTGGATCAGCAGGAGCACTTGATTGCGATTCTTGCGGAACACGCCCCCATGGACGAGCCACCGTCCGGCCCAGCGGGAGCAATCGGGCGCGGCAGCGGGTTCGCTCGAACCTCGACGCCCGAGGAGATTGAAGTCTTCTTCGCATCGAAAGCCGCGAGTGACGCGGAGGTGATCGAGCAGGTGGCGGGCTTTCTGACGCCGATCCAGGTCGAGGCGGTCCGCCAGCAACAGCAGGATGAAACGGATCGCCTGCGTCTGGCGGCGTTGCGCGTCGAGCGCATACGGCGCGCGCAAGCGGACCGGAGCGCCGGGGCGAACTGACCCGCCGTCTGGCCTTGTCGGCGCATTCGATGCGGCTCCCTCCCCACCCGCGAGGCGCCCTGCGCCGCGCGGGTGGGGCTCGGCGTACAGGGGCGGTGTTCGATCTCGGCGATTCGACCGTCCGGGGCCGGCTCAGTTCGCGCGGTACCCAAGGTTCCAAAGCGCTTCGATCCACGCGCTGCGACGCAGGTAGCGGGACAAGGCGTGGCTGTTGAGGAGCTCCTCGTGCGGCAACGTGCGGCCGAATGTTCTCCGATGAAGCTGATCGATCTCCCGTTGACCGACGCTTCCCATCAACGCTCGCGTCTTCTGGGTCGCGTGCAGCCGGAACGCGGCGAGGAAATATGGTATCCGCACAATATTGGCCCCGGCGGCCATGAAGCGCAGGAGAAGGTCCCAATCCATCGCGAAGGTGAATTCAGGGCGCAGACCGCCGACGCGATCCCATAGGTGTCGGCGCCAGAACAGCGTTTCCTGTGGTACGAGATCGCACAGCCGCAGGACCGCAGGATCATGCCGCGGCAGGAACCAACGGCCGATCTCACGTCCATCGCGATCGACCAGCAGCCGGTGGCCGTAGAGTACGTCGACCTCCGGGTGACGGGCAAAGTACTCGGCCACAAATCTGAGCGCTCCGGGCAGGTAGAAATCGTCGGCGTTGATCCACGCCATCAGATCCCGCGGTCCGCCCGTGGTCTTTGCAAAACCCCGCTGGAGCGCGTCCGTCTGGCCGCCGTCGGGCGTGCTCTCCCAATAGTCGATTGCCGTATGCCGACGTTGAATGACCGCCACGCTTCTGTCCGTCGAGGCCCCGTCTTGGACGACGTATTCGATCTCGAGCGGCGCGGTCGCGTGCACCCGGAGGCGGCCGGCGACGGCCGTGATGGTTCCTTCTTGCGCGGTGTGCCGGGCCTCCACCACTGATCCGATACAGTGTTCGAGCGCCCAACCTTGATTCCGACTCGGGGTGACAACCGAGATCCGCGGCAAGGGCTCGTCGTCGCGCGAGCGTCGGGGAAACTCGTCGGGTCGCAGCGGCCACGGCGCATGCAAAGCGTGAAGCGGCATCTGTCGGGGCAGAAGTTCAGAATTGGCGTGCCCTGGGAGCCACCTTGGTCTCCGCGTGTGCATCACCCGCACTCGGCGTCGCGCCCCCGGGATCCACTCGCCATCCGCGAGCTGTAGTTCGACAGCGAACTCATGATCGCCCGCGGGAAACACCGCGTGCACCTCCCAGCCGACCTGGTCGTCGGACAGGGTGGGGAACGCGGTCCGGACGTCGGGCCGCGGCAAACCGTACGGCCCTTCGACGGACATCCCGTCGACGAGCAACCGGACCGCCCGGATCGACGCCCCCGTGGCGAAGGCCCAGCCTCGGCACACAAATCCGATCTCGTCGCACACCGCCCCATCTTCCGGCGCATCGACGTGGAGGTGCACCGGGGCGACCTCCGGTGGGGCGGCCGGGGGATGCGGAGCGGATTCGGGCATGCGGCGAAGAGATCGCCCGCGCCCGGAGTCGCCAGCGGGGTGGACGCGGGCAGTCCCTGTTTCGGGGATCCGGCGGTGCGACCATCCGCGCCCGGGAAATCTCCGTAGTGCGCACGGGAGCAGGTGCGGTGTGCCCCGACGCGGTTGGGCGCGTGCGCGCGAGCCGGCGTTCGAATCGCCGTACCAAGATCGGATGACGATGTCCCGTATTCGGACGGCTTTGGTGGTACGGTGAGGGCCTGGGAAATCATTTGGTGGATACGACTCATGCGGGCTCGGGCCCGCACCGAAGAGGCGAACCTCGGATTCCCCGGCGACCAGCGCCGATGCGGGACCCGCATCCTCGGCCTGCCGCGGCGGTGGCGATGAGCGACCACTGGGACGCAGCATCGCGCTGCACTTGGAGACCGGACGCCGGCGGCACCTCCGCGGCTGGGAGGTGCGGCCCTTCGCAGCCGCGAGCTAGGTGAACCTGTTGGAGGATTCGCTCTCCGAGGCCGACGCGAATGTGCCGAGTGCGATCCCACGGACCCGCCGCACCGCGGCGTTGTTTACCACGGCGGGTGCCTTCTCACGCGCAACCAGGAGGTTTCCGGCGGCCGCCTGGCGCTCGAACTCGGCGCCGCGCGGACCCAGGACTTCGCCGTCGTCCGCCGCGAGATCGAGGCGAGCTGCGGTTTTCGTTTTGAGCGGCGCCCACGGCGCGTCCCTCTGGGCGGGGCCGGCATCGCCGCTCCCCCGCCGAAGAATGCCCTTGTCGCGCGCTGCGGCCCGTCGCGATACTCCGCCTCCATTTTTCCGCCATGCTCGACCCGAAGATCCTCCGCGAATCACCCGACCTCGTGCGCGACGCCATCCGCAAGAAGGGCAACGACTGCGACCTCGATGCCGTGCTCGCGCTCGATGCCGAATGGCGGGCATCGCTCGCCCACGTGGAGAAGCTCCGCGCCGCGCAGAAGGCGGCGAACAACGACATGGCCAAGCTGCCGAAGGGCTCGCCGGAGTTCATCGCCAAAGTCGCCGAGATGAAGGCCGCCTCCGCGCAGGTGAAGGAGCAGGATGCGAAGGTCAAGGAGCTCGAGGAGCGCTGGGCCAAGGCGATGCTCACCGTACCCAACATCCCGCACAGCTCCGTGCCCGTGGGGCGCACGCCCGAGGAGAACGTCGTCGACGCCACCGCCGGCGATGTGGCCGCTGTTTCGCCCCACGCCAAGCCGCACTGGGAGATCCCCGGGTTCGACAAGATCATCGACTTCAACCGCGGCGCGAAGGTCACCGGCGCAGGCTTCCCCTTCTACGTGGGCGACGGCGCGCGGCTCGTGCGCGCGTTGCTCCAGTTCTTCCTCACCGAGGGCGCCGCCAACGGCTACACCGAAGTGATGCCGCCGATCTTCGTCAACGT
>JAEZSJ010000068.1 GCA_023443985.1 Verrucomicrobiota bacterium
CTTCTTCTTCTGGTACAAGCCGGAGTTCCGCGAGGCGGTGCGCGCGTCGCTGCAGCGTTTCGGGCTCGAGCGTTTCCTCAAGCCGCTGCTCGGCGACGGTGGCCGGCCGCCGCAGGGGCCGCGCCGGCCGGACGAACGCGTCGGCACGACCGACAGGGCCGGTTTCGCCCGGAACGGGCCCGAACTGGACCCGCGCCGCCCGCGTCGTGGCGGCCGGAGATGACGCCCGGCCGCGCCGCCAGCGGCCGCCCCGACAGTGCGGCTTCCCTGTGGGCCGCTCGCCGAATCACATCTTGCGCAGCTTCTTGATGAAGGGGCCCGGGCCGCCGGCCTGATAGCCGAGGCGGCCGACCTCCTCGCCCACGTCGTTGAGCACGACGATGGTCGGATAGCCCCGGATGCCGTACTTCTCCGCGAGCCCGCGGTTGCGCCCCTTGGTGAACTCGGATTGCGCTATGCGCCGCGGAAAATCGAGCTTCACGAGCACGAGGTTGGCGCCGGCGTACTCCTTGAAGTCCTCCGTATCCAACACCTCCGCTTCGAGCTTGTGGCACCAGCCGCACCAGTCCGACCCAGTGAAGAACAGCAGCACCTCGCGGCCCGTGCCCGTCGCGGCGCTGGTGGCCGAGTGGAAGTCGGTCGTCCACTCGCCGTCGAAGCCGGGGCCCGAGCTGCCGCCGCCCGCCGGGCGCCGCGGCGGCGGGGTGTTGGCCCGCACGGCGTAGTCGGCGCCGGGCGGTGTCTGCGCGACGACGATGCCGTTCTCCAGCTTCACGGTGCCGTCCTCGTAGGTGAGCATCGTGATGTGGCCCCGCTCGAGTTTGCACCGCGGCTCGCCCTTCTCGTCGAGGACGGTGGCGAGGGTGTCGCCGCTCTTCACAGCGAACGCCGGCAAACCCGAGAACACGAGGGCGGAGAGGAGCAGGAGTGTGCGCATGGGTGGAGGGCGAAAGGGGACGGGCCGGCTCAGGCGCCGTTGAAGAACTTGATGGCGGCCTCGACGGATTCGACGAGGCACTCGACCTCGGCGTGGGTGTTGTAGAGGTGGAAGCTGGCGCGGGCCGAGGAGCTGAGGCCGAGCTTCTTGTGCAACGGCATCGTGCAGTGGTGGCCGCCGCGGATCGCGATGCCGCGTTCGTCGAGGTAGGTGGAGAGGTCGTGCGCGTGCACGCCGTCGACCACGAAGGTGACGAGGCCGGTGCCGCCCTGCGCCGGGCCGAGCAGGCGCAAGCCCGGGAGCGCGCCGAGCCCGCGGCGGGCGAGCGCCACGAGCTCCGCATCGTGTTTATGGATGCGCTCTCGGCCGACGGCGTCGAGGTAGTCCATCGCGGCGTGCAGGCCGATGGCCTCGGCGATCGGGGGCGTGCCGGCCTCGAAACGCATCGGCGGCGCCTTGTAGGTGCTGTGGTCCCAGCGCACGACCTCGATCATCTCGCCGCCGCCGTGGAACGGCGGCGTGGCCTCGAGCAGATCGTACCGGCCATAGACGACGCCGCTGCCGGTCGGCCCAAGCATCTTGTGGCCGGAGCAGACGAGGAAGTCGCAGCCGAGCGCCTGCACGTCGACCGGCAGATGGCCGGCGCTCTGCGCGGCGTCGATGATCGTCGTGATGCCCTTCGCACGCGCGCGGCGGCAGAGGTCGACCACGGGGTTGATGCAGCCGAAGACGTTGGAGACGTGGGTGAACGCGAAGACCTTCACGTCGGGCGAGAGGAGCCGGTCGAGGGCGGCCTCGTCGAGTTTGCCCTCGAGCCCGTCGACCGGGATGAACGCGAGCTTCGCCTTCTTGCGCTCGGCGAGCATCTGCCAGGGCACGAGGTTGCTGTGGTGCTCCATCTCGGTGAGCAGGATCGTGTCGCCCTCGCCGACGAAGGCGTCGCCCCAGGCGCGCGCGAGCAGGTTGAAGCCCTCGGTGGCGCCGCGCGTGAAGAAGATCTCCTCGCGGCGGGTGGCGTTGAAGAACGCGGCGGCGCGGTCGCGCGCGGCCTCGTAGGCGGTCGTCGAGCGGTGGCTCAGCTCGTGGATGCCGCGGTGGACGTTGGCGTGGTCGCGCTCGTAGTAGCGGCTGATCGCCTCGATCACCTGCACGGGGCGCTGCGCCGAGGCGCCGCTGTCGAGGTAGACGAGCGGCCGGCCTTTCACCTGCTGGTTGAGGATCGGGAAGTCGTCGCGGAGCGACGACCAGTCGCGTTTGGTGAGATCGGGCAGCGGGCGTGGATGCGAAGTCATGGGCCGGGAGAATGCGGTAGCGGCGGGCCGCGAAAATGGCAGGCAACCGCCCCAGCGCAAGCGTGCGGGGCGGGCAGATTGCCGCGGACAAGACATTGCAGGGGCCGGAGTTTTCGACCCATCTGGTGCGCCGCGTCCCGATGTCCGCCACCGCCAAGCCTCAACCACCTCCGCCGGAGGCGCCCGATTACGAGCGCTGCCGCCTCTGCCCGCGGCTGTGCGAGGTGCCGCGCGGATCGGACCGGAGAGGCTTCTGCGGGCTGGGTGCGGCGATCCGCGTGGCGGTGGCGTCGCTGCATTTCGGGGAGGAGCCGCCGTTGGTGGGCACGCGCGGATCGGGCACCATCTTCTTCTCGGGCTGCACGCTCCGCTGCGCGTTCTGCCAGAACTTCCAGATCTCGCAACAGGGCCTGGGGCGCGACGTGGAGGCGGCGGAGTTCGCCGCGATCTGCCTCGCCCTGCAGGCGGCCGGCGCGGTGAACATCAACCTGGTGACAGGCACGCAGTTCATCCCTGGAATCATCGCGGGTATCGAACGAGCGCGCACGGCCGGGCTGAGGCTGCCGGTGCTCTGGAACGGCTCCGGGTACGAGCGCGTGGAGATGATCGAGGCGCTCAAAGGCACGGTGGATGTCTGGCTGCCGGACCTGAAGACGCTCGATCGCGCGACGGCGGCACGGTATTTCGCGGCGCCCGATTATCCGGAGGTGGCGACGGCCGCGATCCTCGCGATGGCGGAGGGCTACCCGCTGGAGTTCGACGAAGCCGGCCTGCTCCGGCGCGGGCTCATCCTGAGGCACCTCGTGCTGCCGGGGCAGCTCGACGACAGCCGCGCGGTTCTGTCGTGGTTTTCCGAACACCTCGCCGGCCGCGCGCTGCCGTCCATCATGACGCAGTACACGCCGATCGGCGCGCTCGCCGGCCGACCGGCGCCGCCGGAGATGCTCGGCGAGACGGAGTATGCGCGGCTGCTCGCGTTGATCGACGAGCTCGGCCTGGGCGAAGGTTTCTACCAGCAACTCGTGCCGAGTTCGGACTGGCTGCCCGATTTCCGCCGCGACAATCCGTTCTCCGCCGAACTGTCGCGCACGATCTGGCACCACGCCCGCGGGTTCGTGGCGCCGACCGGGGTGCCGGCCGCCGGTTGACGCGAGTCGAGCGGCCGGCGGCAGGAATCGGGTAGCCGGGGGAGGTTGCCTCCCCCAGCTCCCACACCACCGGACGTGCGGTTCACGCATCCGGCGGTTTCATCACCAGTGTGACTTGTCGCAGCGCGAGCTGCGACTCGATGGAGTGACTT
>JAEZSJ010000096.1 GCA_023443985.1 Verrucomicrobiota bacterium
TCCGCGAGCCAGAAGGACGCCGCCGCCGGCCAGGCCTCGATGTTCGACCTCCTCCAGACCGACGACGGCCACGGCGCGAGCCGCTCCGCCGCGAGCATCGTCGACACGAAGGCGCCCGACTTCACCGAGGCCGAGAAGCTGCAGTTCGAGAAGGAGCTGCTCGGCTTCTACGTCTCCGGCCACCCGCTCGCCGCCTACGCCGGCCTCGCCGAGGCGCTCAACAGCCACCGGGAGGACGAGCTGCTCGCCCTGCCCGACAAGACCGAGTTCCGCCTCTGCGGCATCGCCACCAGCATCCAGAAAAAACTTTCGAAGAAGGACAACCGCCCCTGGTCGCCCTTCGTCGTCGCCACGCGCTCGGCCAACGTGCCCGTGAACATGTACGCCGACGCCTACGAGCTCTACGCCAAGCACCTCGAGCCCGAGAAGCCCGTGGCCGTGCTCGGCACCATCCTCCGCAGCGAGGACGGCGCCCGCCTCAACGTGAAGGAGTGCTACCCGCTCGAGCCGCACCTGATGAACAACCTCAAGCGGATCACCTGGATCCTCCGGCCCGACGACCCGCGCAACGACGACTTCTGTCTCCAGCTCCGGGAGATGCTCCTCAAGACCACCGGCGACATCCGCAGCGAGGTCGCCGTGCTCTTCGACGAGGACACCCTCGCCGTGGCCGAGACCGCCGGCGCGTTGAACTGGAAGCTCGTCTGCCCCGATTTCCAGAAGCTCCGCAAGCACCCCGCCCTCGTCGGCGTGCGGATCGAAACCCGCCCCATCGAGCTGAAGGAAACCGCCCGCTGGAAGCGCCGCGGGTAGGCCGCGCGCACCCCCGATCCGGCGCGACGCGCGCATCCGCCCGTCGCCTTGGGGCCCCGCTTCCGGCGCCCCCTTCGACTCTCGCTGAGCCGCCGCCGGCGCCTCCCCGCGCCCCTACCCGTATTCGTTTCCTGCGGCGCTCGTGCGTTGCCAAAGCCGCGCCCAGGGTCCAGCGTCGCCGCCTGGTAGCTACGATTTCACCGGACTCCCGGCCCTCGGTCCGTCGTTGTCGCACCCCATTCGGTACAGTTCCGTGCAAATACGGCCGTTTCCTCGCGCATGAGCAGCTACGCCCACACCGCCACCCAGCCCGACGGCTCAACCGCCCCGCCAAGCGAATGGCAGCCCCTACACAGCGGCGATCCAGCCCACCCTGGCCACCTCGACAACGTCGCCCAACTCGCGGCTGAGTTCGCCTCGGCGTTCGGCGCCGCCGAGTGGGCCCGCCTCGCCGGCCTCTGGCACGACCTCGGCAAATACTCTGCCGAGTTCCAAGCCTACCTCGCGGCTGCCGCCGATCCGGACGCCGAAGACGGGCACTCTCGTGGGCCCGATCACTCCACCGCCGGCGCCCAGCACGCCGCGAAGCACTTTTCCAGACTCGGCCTCGGCAACCTGCTCGCCTACCTCATCGCTGGTCACCATAGCGGACTGGCCGACGCTCAGGGCGCAGACTCATGCCTCGGAGCCAGGCTAAAGAAACAGATCAAGGAGTGGGAGCGCCATGCCCCGGTTGCCCTCTTGGCCGCACCGCCGCCCATGCTGCCGCCGAGTCTGCTGAGCCACGGCATCCCAGAAGCTGCGAACGCCGCTCGGCTCGCCACCTTCCTGCGTTTCGTCTTCTCCGCGCTCGTGGACGCCGACCGGCTCGACACCGAGAAGTTCAGCTCTCGGGAGAAGGCGGAACTTCGCAACCGGCCCGCACCGGCCCTCTCCGAACTTGAAACGCGCCTCCACGCCTACATCAGCACGCTCGATCCCTCGCGCGCCACCGTCGCCGTCAACGACCAACGCACCGCCGTCCGCGAGGCCTGCCTGCGCGCCGCCGAGCTCACGCCCGGTTTCTTCTCGCTCACCGTCCCGACCGGCGGCGGCAAGACGCTCTCCTCGCTCGCGTTCGCCCTGCGCCACGCCATCCGCCACGGCCTGCGCCGCATCGTCTACGCGATTCCGTTCACCAGCATCGTCGAGCAAAACGCCCAGGTCTTCCGCGACGCCCTCGGCGACGACGCCCTCCTCGAACACCATTGCAACTTCGAGCCACCGCCCGGCCGCGACACCCCGGCCCGCCAGCTCGCCGTCGAGAACTGGGACGCCCCGCTGATCGTCTCCACCAACGTCCAGCTCTTCGAATCCCTCTTCGCCTCGCGCCCCTCGCGGTGCCGCAAGCTCCACAACCTGGCCCGCAGCGTCATCATCCTCGACGAGGCGCAATCCATCCCGGTCGAGTTCCTCGCGCCCTGCCTCTTCATCCTGCGCGAACTGGTCCGCACTTACGGCTGCACCGTCGTACTGTGCACCGCAACACAACCGGCCTTTCAACTCCGCCCCGACTTCCCCATCGGCCTCCACGGCGTTCGCCCGATCATCGCCGACGAAGCCGCGCTCTTCCGCAACCTTGCCCGAGTCCGCCACGAGTGTCGCGGAAAACTCACGCCGGCCGAGCTCTCCGCCGAACTCGCCCGCGAGCGCCAGGTCCTCGCCATCGTCCGCACCCGCCGCGAAGCCGCCGAGCTGTTCCAGCTTCTCCCCGACGACGGCACCCGTTTCCACCTCAGCGGCCAGATGTGCGCCGTGCATCGCACCCAGGTGCTCGACACCATCCGTGCCCGCCTGCGCGCCGGCGAACCCTGCCGGCTCGTCAGCACCAACCTCATCGAGGCCGGCGTCGATGTGGACTTTCCCGCCGTCTTCCGCGCCCTCGCCGGACTCGACGCCATCGCGCAAGCCGCCGGCCGCTGCAACCGTGGCGGCCTCCTCAACGCTCGTGGCCAGCTCGGCCGCCTCGTCATCTACGGCACGCCCGATGAATGCCCGGTCGGTTCGCTCCGCCTCGCCGCACAGGACGCCGCCGAGGTCCTCGGCCTGCCCGAAGGCGCCGATCCGCTCTCGCTCACCGCCATCGAGAAATTCTTCCTCCAACACTTCTGGTCCCGCCGCGACCGCTGGGACGCCAAAGACGTCCTCGGCTGCTTCCCCTGTATCGGCATCGGTCTGAGTTTCCAATTCGCCACCGCCGCCGAACGATTCGCCCTGATCGACGACACCTACCGCCCAGTCGTCGTCGGCTACGACGAGCGATCGAAGAAGATCATCGCCGAACTCTTCCGTGGCACGCCCGCCACCCGCGACACCTTCCGCGCGCTCCAACGCTACACCGTCACGATCCCCGAACGCCTCTGGGCCCGTCATCTCGGCGGCAACCTCCAGCTCCTCGCCGACGACCGACTCGCCGTCCTCGTCCACCCCGACGGCCTGTACGACCGCGACCTCGGACTCCGCCTCGGCGACGAAGCCCCCATCTACAACCCGCAATCCCTCACCTCCGTCTAAACCATGAGCTACGGCATCCGCCTCGAAGTCTGGGGCTCCTACGCGTGTTTCACGCGCCCCGAAATGAAGGTCGAACGCGTCAGCTACGACGTCATCACGCCGTCGGCCGCCCGCGCCATCCTCGAAGCCATCTACTGGAAACCCCAGATCCGCTGGCACGTCCGCCGGCTCCACGTCCTCGCACCCATCCAGTTCACCAACATCCGGCGCAACGAGGTCGCCTCGAAAGCCTCCGCCCGCACCGCCGCCACCGCTATGAAGGCCGGCTCCGGCAACCTCGGTCTCTACATCGAGGAGGACCGCCAGCAACGCGCCGCTCTCGTCCTGAAAGAAGTGCGCTACGGCATCGAGGCCGACTTCGAGGTGCTCGATCCGCGCTTCGAGAAAAACGGCCCGGCCATGGCGCCCAACGAAGTCGCCGGCAAACACCTCGACATGTTCCGCCGCCGCGCCACCGCCGGACAATACTTTCACCATCCCTACCTCGGCTGCCGCGAGTTCGCCGCCGACTTCGCCCTCGCCGACGAAGGATTCTCCCGACCCTCGCCGCTCACCGGCGAGAAAGAGCTCGGCTACATGCTTCACGACATCGATTTCGCCCGCGACCGCACCCCGCGCTTCTTCCGCGCCACCCTGCGCGACGGCGTGCTCGACGTCCCTCCCTTCAACCACGCCCGGGCCTGATCGCCATGATCCTCCAATCGCTCGTCCAGTTCTATGACCGCCTCGCCGCCGATCCGGCGACCAGCGCCGACCTGCCACAGCGCGGCACCAGCGTGCAAAACATCGCGTTCTCCATCGTCATCGACCTCGATGGCAACCGCGTCGCCATCCGCGACGAACGCGAACAATCCGGCAAGAAGCGCGTCGCACGCTCCGTCCTCGTCCCTGGCGGCGGCAAGCCATCCGGCTCCGGCTTCAACGCCAATTATCTCTGGGACCAGCCAACCTACCTGCTCGGCTTCTGTCCCGATGCGGCCAATGCCAAGAAACGTGAACGAGCGCCAAAGGAGTTCGCGACATTCAAGGAAGTGAACCTCGCCGTGGAGCAGGAGGTGGCCTGCCCCGAGTTTTCCGCGCTCTGCCGTTTCATCGAGAAACACGATCCGGCTGCCGCCGACGCCGACCCCGAACTCCAGTTCCTGCGCACCGAAAAAGTGACCGGCTTCGGCGCCTTCCGCATCGCCGGCCGCACCGAGTGGCTCCACGACACCCCCGCCATCCGCACCTGGTGGGAGCGCCATCTCGGCGCCGCCACTTCGGCGGACACGCCCATGGGCGACTGCCTCATCACCGAAGCCCATAACGTCTCCCTAGCCCGTCTCCACGAACCCAAGATCAAGGGCGTCGCCGGCGCCCAGTCATCGGGTGCCGCCATCGTCTCGTTCAACTGCGACGCCTTCACCTCCTACGGCAAAGGCCAGAGTTTCAACGCCCCCGTCTCCGAGCTCGCCGCCTTCAAGTACGCGACCGCGCTCAATTGGCTGCTCGACGGCCCCCGTCCGCAGCGCCTCCGCATCGGCGACACCACCGTCGTCTTCTGGTCGGAGCGGCGCACCGAAGCCGAATCGCTCCTCGGCTATCTCCTCGGCGGCCAGCCGGCCAATGATCCCGCCGCGCAAGACGCCGCGCTGAACCAGAAGTTGGAAGCGTTCCTGAGCGTGCTCCGCCAGGGCGGCGGACATCTCGCCGACCTCGGCGACGACCTCAACACACCCTTCTTCATCCTCGGCCTCGCGCCCAACGCCGCCCGCATCTCCATCCGCTTCTGGTACTCCAGCACCCTCGGCGAGCTGCTCCAGCACCTGAAGCGTCACCGCGACGACCTCGCGATCCAGAAAGAGTATCCCGACCGCGATCCCGACTTCCCCCCGGTCTGGATGCTCCTCAAGGAAACCGCCCGCACCTCAGACGACATTCCGCCGCTGCTCGGCGGCGCGATCACCCGCGCGATCCTCACCGGCGGACCGTACCCGCAGGCCTTCGCCACCGCCGTCCTCCGCCGCATCCGCATCGACGCCGCCGATGACGAGCGCCGCACCCACGTCCCCTACCTCCGCGCCGCCCTCCTCAAAGCCTTTCTCAGCCGCAACGCACAACAGTCCATCACCATGAGCCTCGACCCCGAAAACCCCGACGTGCCGTATCGTCTCGGCCGTCTCTTTGCCGCGCTGGAGAAGACCCAGCGCGATGCCCTCGGCGATACCAACACCTCCGTGCGCGAGCGTTTCTACGCCGCTGCCTCGGCCACGCCCGGTCCGGTCTTCCCGCGCATCCTCCGCACCTACACCCACCACCTCGCCAAGCTGGAAGGCGGTCTGAAGGTCGTACGCGAGCAGCTCGTGCAAGAAATCCTCGATCCGGTCGCCGGCCGCTTTCCGGCCGCGCTCGACCTCGAAGAGCAGGGCCGTTTCGCCATCGGCTACTATCACCAGATGCGAGCTTTCTTCACCAAGCGCGTCGACTCCGCTTCGGCAGCTAAAGCCACCTCCGGCAGCTAACCGCCCGCATTTCGCGCACCTGTTCCTCTCTCCGTTTCTCAAATCCCAAATCCTCAAATCTCAGATTCCCAATCCGCCATGAACCACCGCTACGACTTCGTCTTCCTCTTCGACATCAAGGACGGCAACCCCAACGGCGACCCCGATGCCGGCAACCTCCCACGCCTCGACGCCGAGAGCGGCCACGGTCTCGTCACCGACGTCTGCCTCAAGCGCAAGATCCGCAACTTCGTCACTCTCACCAAAGCCGAGACCGCCGGCTTCGACATCTACGTCCGGGAGAAAGCCGTGCTCAACCAGCAGCATGCCCGCGCGTACACCGCCCTCGAAAAGAAGCCCGAGAAGGGCAAAGAGGAACAGGGTGTGCGCGACTGGATGTGCAAAAACTTCTACGACATCCGCACCTTCGGCGCCGTGATGACCACCGAGGTCAACTGCGGCCAGGTTCGCGGCCCCGTGCAGTTCGCCTTCGCCCGCAGTATCGACCGCATCTTCTCCGCCGAGCACGCGGTCACCCGCTGCGCCGTCACGACCGAACGCGAAGCCGCCGCGCAATCCGGCGACAACCGCACGATGGGCCGCAAGTTCACCGTGCCCTACGCCCTCTACCGCGCCCACGGCTTCATCAATCCGTTCCTCGCGAAACAGACCGGTTTCTCCGACGACGACCTCGCGCTCCTCAAAGCCGCGCTCGGCCAGATGTTCGACTTCGACCGCTCCGCCGCCCGCGGCCTCATGTCGCCGCGCCGCGTGATCGCCTTCAAGCACGCCACGGCGCTCGGCAATGCCCCCGCGCACAAGCTCTTCGATCTGATCAAGGTCGCCAAGAAGCCCGACGTCGAAGTCCCGCGCAGCTACGACGACTACACCGTCACCCTCGACACCGCCGCGCTCCCGTCCGGCATTACCGTCGAAGAGTGGGTCTGAGCCGTCTCCAACCTGTCGGCACCGGCATTGCCTCCGCGCAGCCGGTGCCGCAACGTTTTCCCATGTCCCGGAATTTTAAGATGCCAAACTGGCACCTCAGAACCGGGCGGGGCCATCCGCCAGTCCTCCGCCCTCTGAAATCTCAGATCTGAAATTTCAAATCCCCCAAACATGGCCACCTACCAGCGCTTCGAGGACCTGCCCGTCTGGCGCGCCGCCGCCGATCTCTACGACCGCACCGACGACTTCCTCGATGCCGCCCCGCCGCGCCTCACCCACAGCTTCCGCGACCAGCTCGAACGCGCCGCCCTCTCCGTCTCCAACAACATCGCCGAAGGCTTCGAGCGCGGCACCACCAACGAGCTTCTCATGTTCCTCTACATCGCCCGCGGCTCCGCCGGCGAAGTCCGCTCCATGCTCACGGTCGCGAGCCGACGGCCGTACCTCTCAAATCTCAGATCTGAGATCTCAAATCTCATAGCGCTCGCCGAGTCCTGCTCCCGTCAACTCCGCGCCTAGGCGGACTCCTTGCAGAACTCCGACATCGCCGGCCCGCGTCACCTCAACGACAAATCGCGGGCGGACTACCAGCACGCCCAGGAGCGCAAGCAGGGCGCCGCACACTTCCAGCAACTCCTCGCTCAGCATCTCCCGCCCGACCACCCGCTTCACCCCAAGAACCGCCCGGCCTCCGGCCACTGAAATCTCAAATCTGAGATCTCAAACACCCTTCGCCCGCCCACGGTCCGCTGATTCCGCCCCCATGCGCCTCCGTCGCCAACCCACCAAACTCCACGAACTGGTCGCCAGCTTCTCCGGACGCGAGCGACGGCTGAGCTGCGAGATCCGCAGCGAGGAGCGCCAGCGCCTCCTCGACTATTTCGACACCGGCCTCACCGCGCACCGTTTCCTCGCGGTCACCCCGCACCCCGGGTACGAGCTCTTCCTGAACACCGCGCACCTCCGCCGGCTCAACATCCTCGACCCGCTCCCCGGTCTTCAGGTGGAGGTCGAGACCCCGCCCGAGCCCGGCGATGCCGGCGGCGCCGGCGATCCCGCCCTCGACCCATCGGAAGTCTGTCTCCGCGTCTGGCTGCGCGGCGACGCCGACCCGATCGTCCATGCCGACATCGCCGTGGCCGACTGGCTTTCGATCTGCCACGCGCTCGAGAACGGCGACCGCTTTATCGCCTTCACCGACGAGGACCGCGAAGAGGTGCTCTACGGCACCGATCACCTCGACGCCGTCGAGATGCTCGACCCCGAGCAACTTACGGAAGAGCAATTCGACACCCTGCTGAACGGCGAGCCCGCCCTCGATCTCCCCCCTCCCTCTACGCCTCCGCCGCCGAAACCCGGCGA
>JAEZSJ010000114.1 GCA_023443985.1 Verrucomicrobiota bacterium
GCCGAGGTGGGAGGCTTGGGCGCGGCCGCGGCGGAGCTGCCGGCGGTGCCCGACATCGCAGAGGTGCCCGACGCGGAGGCGCTGGCCCGGCGGCGGCCCGACCTGCGCGCGGCGTTCCAGCGTATCCGGGCGGCGGACGAGAACGTGGCGGTCGCGGTGGCCGAGCGGCTCCCGCGGATCACCCTGTCGCTCGACGGCATCCTGAGCTCGGAGCGCCTGCGGTCGCCGAACCGGTTGACGACCCTGGCCGGAGGGCTGGGGCTGGATCTGCCGGTCTTCGACGCCGGGCGGCGCCGCCTCGAGGTGGAGCGGCGACGTGCGCTCGCGCGGGAGCTGGGCTGGACCTACGCGGAGCTGCTGCTGACCGCGTTTGCGGAGGTGCAGAACCTGGCCGCGGACGAGGGCGGGCTGCGGCTGCGTTGCGGCGCGCTGGCGGAGAGTCGGCGCGCGGCGGCGGCCGCAGTGCGGGAAGCGCAGGCACGGCACCTCTCGGGACAGGACAGTTTTCTTGTCGTGCTCGATGCGCTGCGGACGGAGCAGGAACTCGCCCGCGAGCAGCTCGCGGCCGAGCTGGAGTGGCGGCTTGCGTGGATCCGGTTCTGCAAGGCGCGGGGTTTCGGTCTGGAGGCAAAACAATGAAACAGCATTCGAACAAACGTGCCCGCCTGGTCGGGGCCGGCATCGCCGGCACGGCCGTCCTGGGCGGGCTGGCCCTCTGGTTCACGGGCGGCGAGGCGCCGGTGCCGCCGCCGCCGCCGATGGCTCCGGTGGTCGAATACGTGGAGGCGAGGGTCCTCGACCAACGCGCGACGATCGCGGGGTTCGGCCGCGTGGAGGCGGTCGACCGGATCGCGCTGGCGCCGCAGGTCGCCGGTTGCGTCGAGCGGGTGGCCGAGGGGCTCGCGGCCGGCGCCCGGGTGCGCCGCGGGGAGCTGCTGCTGGCGCTCGATCCGCGCGACTACCGGATCGCGGTGACGCGGGCCGAGTCGGAGCTGCGCGGCGCCGAGGCGCGCCTGCGGGAGGAGCAGGGGCGGCAGGCGATCGCCGCCGGGGAATGGGCGCTGCTGCCGGAGGCGGTGCGCGCAGCCACGCCCGATCCCTCGCTGGTGCGGCGCGAGCCGCAACGGCTCGCCGCGGAGGCGCAGCTGCGTGCCGCGCAGGGTGCGTTGGAGGAGGCGGAATTGAATCTGGCCCGCACGGAACTGCGGGCGCCGTTCGACGCGGTCGTGTTGGCGGAGGACGTGGCACCGGGGCGGCAAGTCGCCGCCGGGGACGGGCTCGTGACGCTCGCCTCGGCCGCGGGCTGGACGGTGGACCTGGCGACGCCCGAGGCGATCGCCGATCTGGCGGAGACCACGGCCGGCACTCCGGTGGCGCTGCGGCGCTCCGTGGGCGACGACACCCCGGTCCATGGGGAGGTGGTGGCGTTGCTGGGCGAGGTGGACAACCGTGACCGCCAGGCGCGGATCCGGGTGGCGATCCGCGCGGCCGGCCCGGCGGCGCGGCTCCGGATCGGGGCGGAGGTCGTCGCCTCTGTACCCACGAAAATGTTGCACGAAGTCGTCCAGCTTCCCGCGGAGGCGGTGCATGCGGGCGACGAGATCTGGGTGTTGGGTGCGGACGACCGGCTCGAGATCCGGACCGCGACGGTGGTGCTGCGCAGCGGCGGCGAGGCCTATGTGCGCGGCGGCGGTCTGCGGTCGGGCGACCGCGTCGTGGTGGGCAACCTCGCGGTGCCGTTGGCCGGCATGCGGCTGCAGGGGGTGGCGCGGACATGAAGCCGACGCTGTTTTCCTATCCGGTGCTGCGGCCGGTCACGGCGAACCTGCTGATGTTCGTCCTCTTCGTCGCGGGCGGCCTGGGCCTTGCGCAGATGCGGCAGGAGTTCATGCCCGAGCTCCCGTTGCGGGCGGTGACGGTGGCGGTGGAGTATCCCGGCGCCGGCCCGGAGGAGATCGAACGCGGGTTGCTGATGCCGATCGAGAACGCCGTGCGCGAGGTCGACGGCGTGCGCCGGATCACCAGCGCGGCCGCCGACGGCGAAGGCACGGTGACGGTGCGGCTGATGAACTCCGCCGACGAGGCGACGGTGCTGCAGGCGGTGAAGAACGCCGTGGATGCGCTCTCGGATCTGCCGCAGGCCGCGGAGCGGCCGCAGGTGCACCTTGTCAGCGACGTGCACACGACCATGACGCTGTTGGTCCACGGGCCGCAGAGCGAGACGACGTTGCGGGAGCTGGCCAACCGGTTGTGCGCCGAACTCCGCGACCTGAAGGAGGTGACCCGCGTCGAGCTGGTGCAGAAACGGCCGGCGGAGATCTCGATCGAGGTGCCCGAGCGGAGGCTGCGCGAGCACGGGTTGACGCTCGAGGGCGTCGCTGCGCAGGTCGCGGAGAACTCACGACAGGCCTCGGGCGGGCTGCTGCGGGGCGCGCACACGGAGTACTCGTTGCGCAGCGGCATGCACCGCGAGACCTGCGCGGACTACGCGGAGCTGCCGATCACCACGGCGGCGGGCGGCACGGTCCGGTTGCGCGAGATCGCGCAGGTGGTGGAGGCGCAGGGCACGGCGCCGGTCGAGACGACGTTCGAGGGCGACCCGGCGGTCCTGATCGACATCTACCGCGTGGGCGACGAGACGCCGGCCGGCATCGCCCGGGCGGTGGGCGCCCATCTCGAGCGGCTGCGGTCGTCGCTGCCCGAGGGCACGGCCGTGCGGATCGTGAACGACCACGCCGCAGCCTTCTCGCAGCGCGTGACGTTCCTCCTCAACGACGCGTGGCAGGGCCTGGTGCTCGTGCTCATCCTGCTCGGGCTGTTCTTCGAGGTGCGGCTGGCGTTCTGGGTGATGATGGGCATCCCGACGACGATCCTCGGCGCGCTGGCGGTGCTTCCGTCGTTCGACGTGACGCTGAACATGCTCTCGCTCGTGGCGTTCATCCTGACGTTCGGCATCGTGGCCGACGACGCGATCATGATCGGGGAGGCGGTCTGGCACCGTCGCGAGCGCGGAGATACACCGCTGCAGGCGGCGCTGCGGGGCCTGCAGGAGATGAAGGGGCTGGTCTGCCTGGTGGTGCTGACCAACGTGATCGGCTTCCTTCCGATGCTGCTGATTGACGGCGCCTTCGGGCCGATCTTCCGGCAGGTCGGGCTGGTGGTCATCGTCGTCTTCGTCGTCTCGTTGATCGAGGCGCTCTTCGTCTTCCCCGCCCATGTGGCGCACGCGCGCGAGGGCGGGCGGTGGGTGGCGTGGCTGAACCGGCCGCAGGCGTGGTTGAACCGGCATATGGAGCGGTGGATCGGGCGCGTCTACATTCCGTGGATCGACCGGGTGGTCCGGCATTCCGGCGTCTTTGCGATCGCGGCGTGCGCGTTTCTCGGAGTGTCCGTGCTGCTTCTCACGGCGGGGCATCTGCGCTTCAGCTTCGTGCCGGAGACGGATTCCGACAGCGTCGTGGCCGATGCGGTGTTGCCGCAGGGGTGCTCGCCGGCGCAGGCGCGGCGGGTGCGCGACCGGCTGGTGGCCAGCGCCCGGGCGACGATCGCTGCCAACGGTGGTCCGGAGATCGTGCAGGGTGTGACCTGCACGATCGGGATGGGGCTCGGCTCGGAGTCCGAGACGGAGGAGTCCGCGACGGGAAACCACCTCGTGGGGGTGGAGGTGTCGCTGGTGTCGCTCGATCGGCGCGAGATCACGGGAGCGCGATTTGCGGAGGAATGGCGCCGCGCGGCGGGGGAGATTCCCGGCGTGGAGTCCGTGCGGTTCAGCGGCACGCAGTCGACCGCGGGCGGGGAGGATCTGGTGCTCGAGCTGCGGCATCCCGACCTGGCGCAGGCCACGGCCGCGGCGGCGGCGTTGGCGGAACGGCTGCGGGGCATCCCCGGGGTGGCGTCGATCGACAGCGGTCTGAACCGGCAGCGTCCGGAACTTTCCTGGACGCCGCGGCCGGAGGCGGAGCGCCGCGGGTTGACGGCACGCGCGCTCGGGGAGCAGCTCCGGCACCGGTTCCACGGCGCGGAGGCGCTGCGGTTCCAGCGGGGCGCCGAGGAGGTGCGCGTGATGGTGCGGCTCCCGGAGGCGGAGCGGGGGCGCTACGCCGCCCTCGAGGAGACGCAGGTGGCGTTGCCCGACGGGACGCAGTCTCCGCTGGGGGCGCTCGCGGAATGCGGGCTGGGCCGCGCGCCGCTGCGGATCGAGCGCGCGGACGGTGTGCGCATTGTACCGATACGAGTGGCGTTCACTCCCGAGGCGGACGACACGCGCATCGGCAGTCTGATCCAGGGGGAGCTCCTTCCCGAGCTGGAGCGGCGCCATCCGGGTCTCGGCTGCAGCCTCGGCGGCGACGCCCGTGAGGTGGAGGACGCCCTGAGGTCGTTGCTCGTCGGCACGGTGCTCGCCGGGGTGCTGCTGTACGCGATGCTGGCGGTGCGGTTCAACTCGTACGTGCAGCCCGTGCTCGTGATGTCGGTGATCCCGTTGGGCGCGGCCGGCGCGCTGTGGGGGCACCTGCTGCTCGGCAGCACGGTGAACATCATGAGCCTGGTCGGCATGGTGGCGATGGCCGGCGTGGTGGTGAACGAGTCGCTGGTCTTCGTGGCCGCGGCCAACGGCTTCGTCGAGGAGGGGCTGGCGCCGCGGGAGGCCGCGATCCGTGCGGCCGTGCGGCGGTTTCGGCCGATCCTGCTGACGTCGATCACGACGTTTGGCGGGCTGCTGCCGATCCTGACCGAGACCTCCGAGCAGGCGCGGTTCATCGTGCCGATGGTGGTCTCGATGAGCTTCGGGCAGCTCTTCTCGACGTTCGCGGTGCTCGGCGCGCTGCCGAACCTGTACCTGCTCATGCAGCGCCGCCGGGGCAGCGCGGTTGCGGCCCGCGCGCGGGCTTGTGTTCACGAGACGGGGATGCGAGCACTGGAGGCGGTCGCCGGCGAACGATGAAACTGCTGATCACGGAGGACGATGCCAGTGTGTCCGAGTACGTGGCCAAGGGGCTGCGGGAACTCGGCCATGTCGTCGACGTGGCCGCGAACGGCCGCGACGGGCTCTTCCTCGCGACGACCGAGCGGTACGACGCGCTGGTGCTGGACCGCATGCTGCCGCAGCTCGACGGTCTCACCCTGATCCGCACGCTGCGCGGGGCCGGCAACAACACCCCGGCGCTGATCCTCAGCGCGCTCGGCGAGGTCGACGACCGCATCGAGGGGCTGCGGCAGGGCGGCGACGACTACGTGGTGAAGCCGTTCGTGTTCTCCGAGCTCGTCGCCCGGCTCGAGGCGCTGGTGCGGCGGACGCGGCGCCCGGCCGCCCCCGGGGCGGCGACGAAGCTGCAGGCCGGCGACCTCGAGATGGATCTGTTGCGACGCCGGGTCACGCGCGGCGGTGTGCCGGTGGAGTTGAAACCCACCGAGTTCCGGCTGCTCGAGTATCTCATGCAGCACAAGGGGCAGGCGGTGACGCGCACGATGATCCTCGAGAACGTGTGGTCGTATCATTTCGATCCGCAGACGAACATCATCGACGTGCACGTCAGCCGGCTGCGCGCGAAGATCGACAGCAACCGGCCGGAGCCGCTCCTCGTGACCGTGCGCGGGACGGGCTACACGATCCGTGAGTAGACTGCGCCGACTATGGCAGAGCCGCACGATGCGGATCTCCGCGGGGTTGATCGCCCTGCTGGGAGTGCTGCTCGTCCTCAACGACATCTACTTCACGAAACGCCTGCGCGACGACCAGACGCTGCAGAGCACGGAGGCCACGCTGCTGGTGATCGCCGACCTGTTGCAGATCGCCTACGACCGGGGCGGCTACGCGGAGGTGCGCGAGATCCTCGAACGGCAGCTCTCGGGCCACGGGGGGGCGGTCGTCTATGTGCTGCGCGATCCCACCGGCAAGGTCCTCGGTACGAACCTCCGCGATCTGCTGGGTTCGGACGGCCCCCATATCGAGGCGGAGGCGCTCGCGACGCTCCCTCCGGTCGGGCAGGTCGTCGGCACCCGGTTCGAATACGAGAGCGCGGACCTCGACCACGATTTCGTCAGCGTCGTCTATCGCGGTGTGCAGTTTCCCGACGGCAACGAAGTGATCGTGGGGCTCAACACCGGATACCTGCGTGCCGCGGTCGGATTGCTGGAGGACGCCCATTCGCTGACAATCCACACGGTCCTGCTCATCGGTGTCTGTGCGATCCTCGCGGTGGCCTACCTGATCTACCGGCTCGATCTCATTGCGGACAAGACCCGCGAGATCATCGAGACCGGCGACCTTGCGCAACGCATCCCCCTGCGCTCGCGGCGCGACGACTTCGGCCAGCTGTCGACGCTGCTCAACACGCTGCTCGCCCGGATCGAGGGCCAGATGAACAGCGTGCGCCATGTGGCCGACAACCTCGCCCACGACCTGCGCACGCCGCTCACGCGGCTGCGCAACCGGCTGGAGGCCATGCGCGGCGACCGCGCGCCGGCGCCGCAGGAAATCGAGGCGCTCATCGCCGAGGCGGACAACATCCTCGGCATCTTCAATGCGCTGCTGCACATCGCGAACGTGGAGAAGGGCGGGCTGCGCCCGACCTTCGGCCCGATCGACGCGCGGACCCTGATCGCGGACCTGGTCGAGACCTACGAACCGCTCGCGAGCGCCAACGGGCTCACGCTCGCCGCCGCAGCGGAGGCGGTGTCGGTCCACGGGGAGAAACACCTGCTGTTCCAGACGCTCGCAAACCTCGTGGACAACGCGATCAAGTTCACCCCGGCCGGCGGCACCATCGCCGTGGAGGCGCGGCGGTGCGCGGCGGGCGTCCTGCTCGTGGTGGGCGACTCGGGGCCCGGGATCCCGGCGGCGTCGCGGGAACGGGTGTTCGAGCGTTTCCAACGATTGGACACGAGCCGGCACCTGCCGGGGAACGGGCTGGGGCTCAGCCTCGTGCAGGCGGTGGTGAAGCTGCATCGCGGGCGGATCCGCCTCGGGGACAACCGGCCCGGCCTGCGGGTCGAGATCGAGCTGCCCGGCCCGGCCGCGGCCTGAACGGCGCGGCGGCGCGCCCGGGTCAGGGGCTGGGGGCGAGCGGAAGCGTGAGGCGGAAAGTCGTGCCGGTGTCGCCGGTGGCCAGGAGCTCGATGTCGCCGTGGTGGCTTTGGAGCAGGCGCTTGACGATCGCCAGGCCGAGGCCGGTGCCTTCGGTGCGGCCCATGAGGACCGAGGCGAAGAGCTTGGGCCGCAGCTCGGCGGGGATGCCGTGGCCTGTATCGGAAAAATCGAGCACGACGGCGGGGGCGCCCCCCGGGGGCGTCTCGCGCGTGGTGCGCAGGGTGATGCGGCCGCCCTGCGGCATCGCGTGGGTGGAGTTGAGGATCAGGTTGAGGAGCACCTGCTGGATCTGGCCCTTGTTGACCTCCACGAAGAGCATCTCGGGCGCGGGCTCGTAGCTCACGGCGATCATGCTCTGGTGGAGCTTGAGCCGGACGAGCAGCAGGGTGTCGGTGATGATCTCGTCGAGCGGCCACCGGGAGTGGAGCGCGCCGGGGGCCTTGGCGAGGTTGAGCACGCGGCTGACGGTGGCCTCGAGCTGGTTGAGCTTCTCGCCGATGATGCGCGTGTCCTTCACGCGCGGATCGCCGGCGGGGAACTCCATCCGGAGCGAGCTGTAGAGGAGCTTGATGACCGTGAGCGGATTGCGGATCTCGTGGGCGATCTCGGCGGCGAGCAGGCCGAGCGTGGTGAGGGTCTCGTTCTTGCGGAGCGTATCCTCGCTCTGGAACACGCGGGCGTAGAGCCGGGCGTTGGCGATCGCGACGGCGCCGAGGTTGGCCAGCGCGCCGAGCAGGCGCTTCTCCTCGTTGTTGTGGCGATGGGGCCGCTCGGAATAGCTGGCGAGCACGCCGATCACGGCGCCCTCCACCACGATGGGCGCGAGCAAAGCGGCCTGCACGGCGGGGGCGCGGGGCACGTCGCGCAGCTCGAGCGCCTCGGCGGGATGCAGGTGGGGGTACTCGAGCAGGCGGCCCGTGCGCACGACGGAGTTGGCGAGGCATTCGGCGCCGGGCCAGTCCTCCTTCGCGGGCGGGGCGAAGCCCGCGGGGCCGGACCACGACTCCGCCCGGAGCGCCGCCGCCTCGGGCTGGTGCAGCAGGATCGCGGCGATGCAGCTGCCGAAGATCGCGCGCGTCTCGCGGGTGACCGTGTCGAGCAGCTCCTGCAACTGGAGTTTTGATACGAGCGACTGGCCGACGACCGTGAGTGTCTCGAGCTGGCGGGCCTTGTCCTGCAGGCTCTGGAACAGCCAGATGCGCTGGAGGGTGCGGGCCGCCTCGCCGGCCAGGCGCACGAGGGAGAGGAGGTCGTCGCCGGTCCACGCGCCACTTGCATCGGCGTCGAGGACGAGGGCGCCGAGCACATGTCCGTCGACCTCCAGGGGCGCGGCCATTTCGCAGCGCGTCTCGGCGCGGACGCGGATGTAACGGGGATCGTCGGCGACCTCGGGGGCGAGGACGGGTTTCCCGTGGAAGGCGGTCCAGCCGGTGAGGCCCTGGTCGAGGCGGAGGGCGTGCTCGGGCACATCGGCCGGGAGTCCGCGGTGGGCCTCGATCTGCAGGCGATTGGTGTCGGGATCGAGGATGGCGATGCTGCCGGCGTCGGCGTGGAAGACGGCGATCGCCTGCTGGAGGATCGTCTCCATCGCGCTGCGGGGATCGCCGGTGCGGGCGACCTGGCCGGCGATGGCGTAGAGGGCGGGGGTGAGACGATCCATGGCGGTTGGCCGGGAGGATGGGCGGGAGG
>JAEZSJ010000261.1 GCA_023443985.1 Verrucomicrobiota bacterium
CGAGCTGTCCTTGCGCTCGATGCACTGAACCTTGGTCGGGTAACCCATGGCGATACTCTAGTCATATCACTAGATACCTGGCCAGCAAAAACGCCCCTCAAAAATCTAGTCGGCACCAAACTCCAGGTGGCGGCTCCGCCGCCACGCGTGACGTTTTGGTGACATCGCGCCCGGCCCCCTATGCACCGCCGCCGGCGCCTGCTATAAGGTGGCCGCGCGCCGCGCGCACCGCATGCAAAAGCTCCGCGTCAAGACCGTGATCCTCTCCGATGTCCACCTCGGCACCAGCGACTGCCGCGTCGAGGAGGTGAACCATTTCCTCAAGCACGTCCGCTGCGAGAAGCTCATCCTCAACGGCGACATCATCGATGGCTGGCAACTCCGCCGCTCCGGCAGCTGGACCAAGCAGCATTCCCGCTTCATCAGGATCGTCCTCAAGATGCTCGAGAAACGGGATACGCGGGTCATCTACCTCCGCGGCAACCACGACGACATCCTCGCCCGGTTCCTCCCGCTGCAGTTCGAGAACCTCGAGATCGTCGAACAGCACATCCACGAGGGCGTCGAGCGCCGCTACCTCGTGCTCCACGGCGACGTGCTCGACGCCATCACGATGAAGATGGTCTGGCTCTCGCACCTCGGCGACTTCGGCTACCACCTGCTCATGCGGCTCAACCGCGTCTACAACCGCTACCGCGCTTGGCGCGGCCTCGAGTACTACTCGATCAGCAAAGCGATCAAGGCGCGCGTGAAGGGCGCGGTGAACTTCGTCTCCAAGTTCGAGGACCAGATCGTCGACCTCGCCCGCCGGCACGACTGCACCGGCGTGATGTGCGGCCACATCCACACCGCCGCCGACAAGACGATCGCCGGAATCCATTATCTGAATTCGGGCGACTGGGTCGAGTCGCTCACCGCCCTCGTCGAGCACCACGACGGCCGTTTCGAGCTCATCGAGTGGGAGCACTTCCGGCAGATGTACCCGCTGCCCGCGGCGGAGGACAACGAGGTCGAGGACTCGCTCGCGCGGCCTGCCGACGCGCTCGCGCTGCTCGCCAAGATGCAGGCGGCATAGGGAGGCGAGCCGGAGACTCGTGGGGCGCCCCTTCAGGATGCCCGGGCCGACGCCTCTTCGGTACCAGAGTCGGGCACCGCGCCCCGCTCACACCAGCCCCGCGCGCACGAGCAACGCCTCGAGGTCCGGTTCGCGGCCCATGAAACGCTTGAAGAGCGTCATCGGCTCCTCGGCATTGCCGCGGCTGAGCACGTGCCGTCGGAACTCCGCGCCGGTCACGCCGCTGAAGATCCCTTCGCGCTGGAAACGTGTGAACGCATCGGCATCGAGCACCTCGGCCCACTTGTACGAGTAGTAACCCGCCGCGTAGCCGACCGAACTGGAGAACAGATGTCCGAAACGCCGCACGAGCGTCGGGGCCGGCGGCTCCGTGGGGGCGAGGTAGTCGGCGATCGCCGTCTTGATCGCCTGGTCGAGATCACCCGCGGCGAATCGCTCCGGATGCAGGTGCAGCTCGAGATCCATTTTGCCGAGCGAGAGCTGCCGCATCGTGAACGTGGCGGCGCGGAAGTTCCGCGCCGCCTTCATCTTCGCGAAGAGCTCGTCCGGTATCGTGGCGCCGGTCTCGAAGTGCCGCGCGAACAGATCGAGCCCTTCCCGCTCCCATGTCCAGTTTTCGAGGATCTGCGAGGGAAGTTCGACGAAGTCCCAGGCGACGCTCACGCCGTTGAGCGACTTGTACGGCACCTCGCCGAGCAGGTGGTGCAGCAAGTGGCCGAATTCATGGAAGATCGTCTCGACCTCGCGGTGCGTGAGCAACGCGGGTTTGTCGCCAGTCGGCGGAGTCAGATTGCCACAGATCAACCCGAGGTGCGGCGAGAGCCGGCCGTCCGCCTGCGGCTCGCCGGTGAGCAGGTAGTTCATCCACGCCCCGCCGCGCTTCGATTCGCGCGGGTGCCAGTCGGCATAGAACGACCCGAGATGGCGGCCCGTCGCCTCGTCGCGCAGCTCGTAGAACTTCACCTCCGGATGCCACACCTCCGCGGCGCCGGCCGGTTGCTCGACCGCGCACGCGCCGAACACGCGCCGGCAGACCTCGAACAGCCCGCCGACCACCTTCTCGAGAGGGAAGAACGGCCGCAGCGCCTCCTCGTCGAACGCGTGGCGTTCCTGCCGCAGTTTCTCCGCCCAGTAACCGATCTCCCAGGGCGCCAGCCTTCCCGGCGTGCGGCCCGTGCGCTCGCCGACGAACCGCTCGAGCTCGGCTGTCTCTCGTTCAAATGCCACACGCACGCGCCCGTGCAGGCCCTCGACGAACCGCAGCGCCGTGGCACCGTCGCGAGCCATGCGCCGCGCCAACACCTGGTCGGCGAAATGCGGTTTGCCGAGCAGCGCCGCCTTCTCCTGGCGGAGCGCCAGGATCTGCCGGATGAGCGCAGTGTTGTCGTGCGCCCCGGTCGCGCCCACGCCGATGGAGCCCTCCCACATCCGGCGACGCAGCGCGGCGTCGTCGACATAGGTCATGAAGGGTTCGAGCGAGGGCATGTGCAGCGTGAAACGCCACTTCGGCTGCGCCTCGCTGCCGTGCCCTTTCGCGAGCGCGTTGCGGCGCGCGGCCTCCTTGGCGTGGACGGGCAACCCGGCGAGTTTCGCCTCGTCGTCCACGATCAGCTCCCAGGCGTTCGTGGAATCGAGCACGTTCTCCGAGTATTTTTGGCAGAGCTGCGAGAGCTCCGACTCCACCTTCTCGAGACGAGCCTTCTTCTCCGGCGGGAGCTCCGCGCCGGCCTGCCGGAAGTCCGCCATCGTCTCCTCGAAGAGGCGCTTCCGCACGCCGGTGAGCGCCAAAGCCTCCGGGGTGGCGGCGAAGGCGCGCAGCGCGGCCCAGAGCTTCTCGTTCAACGGAATCCGCGCGTAGAACTCGGACACGGCGGGCAGCATCGCGTTGTACGCCTCGCGCAATGCCGGCGAGTCGGCCACGGAGTTGAGGTGGCCCACAAGGCCCCACGCACGGTTGAGTTCGTCGCACGCACGCTCGAGCGCCTCGACCGTCGAGGCGAACGTCACCGCCGCCGGGTCCTGCGCCGCGATGCCGTCGAGGTTTCGCTGCGCCTGCGCGAGCGCCACGCCGATGTCGGGCGCCACGGTGGCGGGCGTGAGTTGCGACCAGCGGATGGCGAAATCGGGGGCGAGAAACGGGTGCGTCGACATGCGCCGCCGAACAACCGGCGCCCCTCCGCCCGAGTCAAACCGCAAAGGCGCGACGGCCGGCAGTGGCACGCGCCGAGCGCCTCCCACCGCGGCCACCCGCCGCGGACCCGTCCAACGCCGAATGTAACACATTGTGTTACATTCGGCGTTGGACGCCCGTCGCTGGTGGGGAGCGTGTTTTCAGCCGGACCCAGGCTTTTGGGCCGATGCTGCCCCAGCGAGCCGGAGCCCATCCAACTCGGCTGCATGGCAGCTGCTCCCGGGGAGAGATCGACCATGGAGACGTCGAATTTCCCGAGGGATCAGCTGCAGCGTTCGCTCCGCAGGTTGAACGAGTTCGGCCCGGCGAATGTAACACATTGTGTTACATTCGCCGCTGGCGAGGCCGCGCAGCCCAACGCGAGTACCGGATGTGGCCGGCGGGCTGCGGTCGTGGAAGCGGATCTCGTGACCGTTTACGGGATACAACGCTCGGCGGGATCGGCGTTCTGGAAGAGTGGGGCGAGACCGGTCCGCAGCGGCGTGCGGGTGGCGACG
>JAEZSJ010000266.1 GCA_023443985.1 Verrucomicrobiota bacterium
GTGCATGGCCTGGCGCAGGCGCCGGAGGGCGGGCGCGCGGCGACCGCCGCGGAGTTCCTGGCGGTGGTGGGCGACTGGCGTTTCTGGGCGATGTTGGTCGTCACGGCGCCGGTGCCGTTCGTGGGCACGGGCATCATCTTCTTCCAGGGCATGATCGCCGAGGCGCGTGGCTGGAACGCGGCGGTGATGCCGACCGGTTTCATCGTGTTCGCCGTCGTGCGGGCGCTGTTCTCGATCTCGGCCGGGGCGTGGGCGGACCGGATCGGTTCGCTGCGGCTGCTGGCCCTGCCGACGACGCTGTTCGGCGCCGGGCTCGGCTGCCTCACGCTGGAGTCGCCAGTGTTCGCGTACGTGTTCTTCGCGCTGCTCGGCGTGGGCTTCGGCGCTTCGAGCGGGGTGATGACGACGGCGTGGACGGATCTCTTCGGCGCGCAGCGCATCGGGCTGATCCGCGGGTTGAGCGGGGCGGTGGGCGTGGTATGCACGGCGCTGTCGCCGATGGCGTTCGGCTGGGCGCACGACGCCGGCGTGCCGCTCAACGGTGTGCTCTGGGGCAGCGCGGCCTTCATGGCGGTGTGTGCGTGGCCGATGTGCGGCGTGCTCGCCCGGCACGGCCGGCATTGAACCCGGAGGGCGGAGCGCCGTACAGGTCGGCATGGGCGACGAACGTCTTCAGAGGGCGGAGGAACTCTTCCTCCAGGGCTACAACTGCGCGCAGGCCGTCGGCTGCGCCTGCGCGCCCGACGGCGGTGTGCCGCCGGAGTTGGTGGCGAAGCTCGCCACCGGGTTCGGCGCCGGCATGGGGCGCACGCAGGAGACCTGCGGCGCCGTCAGCGGTGCGATCCTCGCGCTCGGGTTGCGCGGTGGCCGCGCGCTCGGCGACGACAAGGCGCGCACCGAGGAGACGTACGCGAAGGTGCAGGCGCTGCTCCGCGCCTTCGCGGCGCTGCACGGCAGCTGCAACTGCCGCGAGCTGCTCGGCGGCTGCGACCTGCGCACGGAGGAGGGCCAGCGCGAGTTCCGGGAGCGCGGCCACCTGCGGAGCCGTTGTGTCGAATATGTGAAGACGGCGGCGGCGCTGGCGGGGTGAGGCGCCACCCTGGCCGCTTGTCACGTATTACGTGACAAGCTCCCTGGGCGCCGGTCGTGGCCCGGAGCGCGGGGACCGGGACACGGCCTGGGCGCCGGGCATCGTGCGACCGGCCCGCGCTTGCCCCGGAGCACGGTGCTGTGAGAGCGTGGCCGGCTCCGATGCCCGATCGCGCTCCTCCGCCCTCCGCTCCTGCGGCTCCCGCTTCGGCGGAAGGCCGGGAGATGTGCTACCGCTGCTTCTGGCCGAAACGGCTGTGTTGGTGCGACAGCATCCGACCGATGGAGACGCGCACGAAGATCGTCATCCTCATCCATCCGAAGGAGTGGAAGGAGCAGCGCACCGGCACGGGCCGGCTCACGCACCTTTGCCTGGCCGACAGCGAGCTGATCATGGGTGTCGGCTTCGACGCGCACGAACGCGTGCAGGAGCTGATCGCCGATCCGGCGAACTTTCCGATGCTGCTCTACCCCGGCCCCACGGCGCGGGCGCTGCCCGGCGGCCTGCAGGCGGCGGAGCTCGGCGGGCGGCGGCTGGTGGTCTTCGTGCTCGACGGCACGTGGGCGTGCGCGCGCAAGATGCTGCGGCTCAGCCCGACCCTGCAGCGGTTGCCACGTCTCATGTTCCCGCCCGCGGCACCGAGCCGCTTCGTGATCAAGCAGCAGCCGGCCGAGGGCTGTCTTTGCACTTTGGAGGCGACGCACGAGCTGCTGCTCGCCCTCGAGCGCGCCGGGCTCGACCGTTACCCCGACCCGGCCCAGCTGCCGGGCCTGCTTGAGCGCATGCAGGACCACCTGATCCGGTGCGCCAGCGACCCCGCGAAGGCGGGCTACCGGCGGAAGAACGGCTACGGCACGCCCGGGCAGCGCCGCGTGACGCGCGGCCCGGGCAGCTCGCGGCCGCTGAAGCTGTTCGGGTGAGGCGGGGCCCGTGCCGCGGTGCTAGCGCGGCGCCGGTTGCTCCTCGGCGCGGCGCCAGAAACCGTGTCCAACGCCATGGTACGCCCGGGCGAAGTAGACCGTGATCGCCGCGGTCACGACGCAGAGCCCGCCCCAGAACAGCGGCCAATGGGTGGCGCCGTGGCGGGTCGCCACGAAGTACCAGGCGCCGGTGCCGAGATACCCGAGCAGATTGCTCACGCCGCTCGTGAGCATGGCGAAGAGCGCCTGCGCGCGCGCCTGCATCGTGCGCTCGACCCGTTCGGCGAGGTAGATCTGCGCCACGATGTTGTAGAGCACGTAGCAGGCGCCGTGCAGCGTGACGCCCACGAGCAGGGCGGGCCGGACGTTGAGCGCACACAGGCCGAAGCGCGCCACGCCGAAGAGCAGGCCGAGCAGGATCGCCCACTTGAGGCGGACACGGCGCAGCAGCGCCGCGAGCACCAGCAGCGCCACGACCTCGGTCGTCTGGCCGAGCGCCATCGTGGCGGTCGGGTAGGAGACGCCGAGCGCGGTGAGCTGGAGCGGGGTGTACGGGTAGAACGCGGCGAGCGGGATGCCGAACAACGTGACGGTGAGCAGGATCGTGCGGTGGTCCGGGTGGCGCAGCAGCGCGAGCGCGTCGAGGCCGAAGAGCTCCTTCAGGTTCCGTGCCTTGGCGGCGGCGGGGAACTGCCAGGCCGGGAGCGCGTAGGTGGCGAAGCCGAGGGCGACGAGCGTGCCGCCGGCGACGTAGCCGGAAAGTGCCGAGGTGTCGGCGCCGAAGACGAAACTCACGGCGCAGCCCGCGCCCATCCAGCCGGCCGTGGCCCACATGCGCATCGGGCCGAACTCGGAGCCGGGGTGGACGAGCGCGGCGAGCGCGATGGTGGTGAGCAGGCTCACGCTCGGGCTGTAGCAGAGCGAGTGCAGCTGCATGAAGACGAGCATCGGGCCGCCGCCCCAGCCGAAGTCGACCGCGGCGAACAGCGCCAGCAGCCAGAGCCCGGAAAGCCAATACAGCCAGCGCAGGAGTTTCACCGGCGCCACGCCGCGGTCGGCGAAGGACCCGACGAAGAGCGGGGCGACGAACGCCGCCACGGCGTTGCAGGTGAACGCCAGCGCGATGTAGCGCTCGAGGCCGGCATGCTTGAGCACGTTGCTGAACGACACGTTCCACGATCCCGCGGCGAACCACTGGAATAGGAACAGGATCGCGAGCGGGAGGAAGGTGGTTTTGGGCGTCGGGCCGCGCATGCGTGGGCGGCACAGTCGGCGGAGCGTGGGCGGGGCGGCAATCCGGTTCCTGTTCCCACCGTCCGGACCGTGCCGGCGGGTCGCGGC
>JAEZSJ010000296.1 GCA_023443985.1 Verrucomicrobiota bacterium
GGCACCACCAACGCGCCCTCGCTCCCCGTCGGCATCGTCTCCGAGCGCGTCACCGCCGCCAACCTCCCCTTCAGCGTCCATGGCGGGAAACTCCTCGTCTTCGGCACCTCGGATCCGTTCGCCAACAACCGCCTGACCAGCGGCGGCAACCTCACGCTGGCCCGCAACGCCGTCGACTGGGCCACCGAGCGCGACGCCCAGCTCAACGTTCCCCCCCGCCCCATCGCCAAGTTCCAACTCACGCTCAGCCAGACCGAACTCGGCAAACTCCGCCTCGGTCTCATGCTGATCGTCCCCGGTGCCGTCGCCCTCCTCGGCCTCTGCGTCTACTGGTCCCGCCGTTCCTGAGCCCCCGGGCCCCGGCCTCCCGCCTCTCACCTCCCGCCTCCTCCCATGCGCACCAAGGTCACCCTCGTTCTGCTCTTCCTGAACGTCGCGCTCTTCTACGCCATCTTCCAGTTCGTCATCATCGTTCCCCCGACCGACCGCTCCGCCGTCGTCCTCCCCCCGGGGGTCGCCGCCGCCGATCGACTGGAGATCCGCCAGACCGGCCGCGAACCCCTCGTGCTCGAGAAGCGCGGCGACACCTGGTTCCTCGGCGCGCCGTACGACTGGCCGGCCGATCGCAACGCCGTCGACCGCCTGCTCAACGAACTCGCCCTCCTCCGCCACGAGGCCAGCTTCGAGGTCGCCAACCTCGCCGACACCGGCCAGAAACTCTCCGACTACGGCCTCGAACCCGCCGCCTGCGCGCTCGAGATCGGCATCGGCCCCCGCCGCCTCGAACTGAAGATCGGCGCCGCGACCCAGGTGCAGAACCGGCTCTACGTCCTCGACCCCGAGGGCGCCCGTATCCACGTCGTCAACCGCAGCCTCGTCGACGCCCTCCAGCTCGGCCCCGACCGCCTCCGCAACACCGACCTCGTCGACATCCCCGTCTTCGAGGCCCGCTCGCTCGCCGTGCAGCTGCCCGCGCCGAGCAACCTGCGCGTCCGCCTCGCCCGCAGCGCCCAGCGTTGGCTCCTCGAGTCGCCCATCCAGACCCGCGCCGACAAGAACGCCGTCGAGCTCGCCCTCAGCCGCCTCCATGAACTGAAGGTCGCCCGTTTTCTCGACGGCGCCGCCAAGAACGCCGCCACCGCCCTCGACACCCCCGCGCTCCGCGTCACCGTCGAGGGCAACCAGCGCCGCGTGATCCTCCTGCTCGGCGCTCCGTTGACGACCGAGCCCAGACCCGCCGGCGCCCCCGCGGAGACCGAGCTCTTCGCCCGCCTCGAGGACCGCGCGGCCGTGTTCACCGTCATCCTCCCCGACGCGCTGCTCGACTCCCTCCGCAACGCCCAGACCGAGCTCCGCGACCGCCGACTCCTCGAGTTCGAGCGCGCCAGCGTCACCGCCGTCTCGTTACAATCGCCGGGCCAGGCCGAAGTCACCCTGCAACGGCTCGAGACCGGCGCCTGGCAGGTGCTCGCCGGCCAGGGCTCGGAGATCGCGCTGCCCCAGCCCGCCGATCCCGGCCAGGTCGGACGCCTGCTCGAACATCTCGCCCAACTGCGCGCCGTCACCTTCCTCAGCGACGCGCCGTTCCCGGCGGACCTCGAGCAATGGGGCTTCAATCGCCCGACCCGCGAGGTGTCACTCACCCTCGCCCCGGATACGGCGGCGCCCGCCACCACCCTCACGCTCCAGCTCGGCGTGACCCGCGGCGACGACGGCCAGGCGCTCACCCACGCCCGCCTCACCGACGCCCAGTTCGTCTACCTGGTCCGCGGCGGCATCGTCGATGATCTCCCCGTCGTCGCCCGCCACTACCGCCTGCGCACCCTCCGGGACCTGCCGCCCGGCGCCCGCATCACCGGAATCTCACTACGACGCTTGGCGGACAGCTCCGTCGTCTTCGCACGCGAGCTCGCCAACGGCCAGGACTGGGACTCCGCCCTCGCCGCCGAAACACCGGAGATCCAAGCCGCCGTGCACCAGCTCCTCGCCGAGCTCCGGACCCTCCGCGCCCGCGACTTCATCCGCGACGTCTTCACGACCACTCTCGAGGTCGACGGCCAGCCGCGTCCTTGGGTCTACCAGCTCGACGCCACGATCGCCCTCAGCGGCGCCGGCGAGGGCAGCGGCCAACAGGTCACCTCCACCCTGCTGCTGGGCGAGCGCGAGGGCGGCAGCTCCCAGCTGGCCGGCTCCGCCGAGTTCAACACCGTCTTCCACGCCACCCAGCCGCTGCTCGACGCCCTGTTCGCGCTCACCTTCGGCCCCCGCGACCCGGGCGTGCCGCCGGCCGCCTCCGAAGGCGCCCCCCCGCCCCCGCCGCCGCCGGCCACGGCGCCCTGAGCTGGCGCATCGCGACCGGACACGAACGTCCGGTCCCGCCGCAGCTTGCCCAGCTCCGGCCGAGGCCTCAGCGTGGGCGCCATGGCAGCGGCGCCCACCCCCACCGGCCAGCTTGGTCCCCGACCCCTCCGCAGCACAGCGCGACAGCGGAATCTTCCCTGGCGGCATCTGCTGCTCTGCTCCGCTCTGATCTTCGCGGCCGCCGCCCTCCGGGCCGCGCCGGCCGAGGAAGCCGCCCCGGCCGCCCTGCCGGATATCCTTATCCTGAATTCATATGCCCCGGGGTACGAATGGAGCGACGACGAGCTCGCGGGAGTCATGGCGTCTCTGCGTGTCCTCCACCCGGACATTGAACCCGTGGTCCAGTATTTGGACTTCAAGCGCTTCCCCGGTGCCGACCGGGAAGCCGCGCTCCTCCAGGATCTGGCGACGAAATGCCGGCAGCGCCCTCCCCGGCTCATCATCACACTGGACAACGCCGCCTTCGACTTCGCGCTCGCCCACCGCGCCCACCTGGGCGCGGCCGTGCCGCTGGTCTTCGGCGGGCTCAACCGTTTCACCCCCGAGATGATCGCCGGGCACCAGGAGATCACCGGCGTCTCCGAGGAGTCCGACTTCAGCGGCACCTTCCAGCTCATCGCCGCGCTGTGTCCCACCGCACGGCACATCGTCGTGCTGGGCAACTCCACCGAGAGCAGCATCGAGAAGCGGCGGGCGCTCGAGGCGTTCCTTCCCCGCCACACCGGCCGCTACACCTTCGAGTTCTTCGAGGACTGGACCAACGACCAGCTCTTCGCGCGCGTCGCCTCCCTCGCACCCCACGAGGTCGGCCTCGTCCTCGACCTCACCCGCGACTCCGCCGGGCACGACAACTACCGCGACAGCGGCTTCACCAAGGCTCTCGCCGCTCGCACCCGCGCGCCCCTCTTCCTCACCGCGCGGCCGCCGGGCACGAACGACTGGTCGCAACATCCCTGGGACGGCATCGGCGGCGGCATGGTCGTCGCCCGCGCACATGGCGAGGCCGTCGGGCGCCTCGCCGTGCGCGTGCTCCGGGGCGAGCGCGCGGGCGAGATCCCGGTCGTCCGCCATTCGCCGCAGGTCATGGAGGTCGACTTCCGGCAGTTGAAACGCTTCGGGATCCCCCGCTCCCGTCTGCCCGAGGGCACGCGCGTGGTGAACGACCCGGCGGCGTTCTACCAGGTCCACCGGTCCCGGCTCATCGCCGCGGCACTGCTGTTCGTCTTCCTGGTCGCCATCATCGTCGCCCTGCTGATCGCGATGATCCAGCGGCACCGCGCCGAACGTGCGCTGCGCCGCACCGAGGAGCAGCTCCGGGCTGCGCAGAAGATGGAGGCCATCGGCCTGCTCGCGAGCGGCGTCGCACACGACTTCAACAACATCCTCCAGGTCATCCGCGGCCACGCGGGATTCCTCAGCGACGCCCTTCACGACAGGCCCCGGGACCACGACGATGTCGACGCGATCCTCGTCAGCACGCAGCGGGCCGCGCAACTCACCCGCCAGCTCCTGCTTTTCAGCCGCCGGCAGGTTCTGAGCATGGGCCCGCTCGATCCCAACGAGCTCGTGCGGGAGCTCGCGGCCATGCTGCGCCGCGTGCTCGGCGAGCACATCGAGATCGTCGTCGTCCCCCTCGACCGCCCGTGCACGATGCTCGCGGACAAGGGGCAGCTCGAGCAGGTCCTGCTGAATCTCTGCCTCAACGCCCGGGACGCGATGCCCGGCGGCGGCCGCATCACCATCTCCCTCGTCCGAATGGAATTGGCCGCGGCCGACTGTGCCCGCCTCGCCGGCCTCAAACCCGGCGCCCATCTCGAGCTCACGGTCGCCGACAACGGCTCCGGCATGCCTCCGGAGGTGCTCGCGCATCTCTTCGAGCCGTTCTTCTCCACCAAGGACCCCGGTCGCGGCACCGGCCTCGGCCTCTCCGTCGTCTACGGCATCGTCCGGCAGCACAACGGCTCGATCACCGTCTCGAGCGATGTCGGCGTCGGCAGCGTCTTCCGCATCCTCCTGCCGATCGTCGAGGCGCCACCACAACGCCCGGTGCCGCGGTCGGAGCAGGAGTTCCCGCGCGGCGAGGGGACGATCCTGCTCGCCGAGGACGATCCGGCGGTGCGAACCGTCGCCATGCGCGTGCTGGAGGCGAAGGGCTTCCAGGTGCTCACCGCCTGCGATGGCGAGCAGGCCGAGGTGCTGCTCCGCGGCCACCGCGCTCCGATCCGGCTGGCCGTGCTGGATGTGCTCATGCCCAAGCGCAACGGCCGGGAAGTTCGCGATTTCCTCGCGGTCCACCATCCCGGCGTCCCCGTGCTGTTCTGCAGCGGCTGCACGGCCGAGATGTTGCCGCAGAGCATGGCGCCGGAGCCGGGCTGTGCGCTGCTGCACAAGCCGTATTCGGGCCGGGATCTTTTGGCCGCCGTGCACCGGCTGCTGCCGTGACGCACCCGCCCGCGGAGCGCCGGCGCCCGGGAAAGCCGCGGTCCGTCAGCCGATCAGCTTCGTGTAGTCCTCGGCCGACAACAACGCGTCGAGCTCCGCCGAGTTTGCCGGCTGCAGCTGCAGCATCCAGCCGGCATTGTGCGGATCCCGGTTCACCGTCTCGGGACCGGTGTTCAACGCCTCGTTCACGGCCAGGACCGTGCCGGCCGCCGGCGCGTAGAGATCCGAGGCGGCCTTCACGCTCTCCACCACTCCGAAGCTCTCGCCGGTTTTGAGCGCCGCACCGACCTTCGGGAGCTGCACGAAGGTGATGTCCCCGAGGCTGTTCTGGGCATAGTCGGTGATGCCGACGAGCAACGTGCCATCGGGCTGGAGCTTCGCCCACTCGTGGGATTTCGCGTACTTGCGGTCGGAGGGAACGGACATGGCAGGGAACGGGGTTCAGTTTTTCGCCGGCAGAGCGACGAACGGCGGTTTCACGGGGAGGAGCTTGAGCAGGGTGCCGCGCACGTCAACGGAGAGCTCGCCGGCACCGCTCCGCACGAGCGCCGAACCGATCGATTCATTGAGGAGCGGCGACAGCGTACCCGACTTCACCTCGCCCACCATGCCCGAGGCGTCGGCCACCGGTGTGCCCGCCCGGACGATGCGGCGGTCTCCCGTCCGGAAGAAAACGATCCGGCTCGGCAGACCCGCCGCCTTCTGTGCCGCCAACGCCTCGCGGCCGACGAAGCCGCCGGGCTTGTCGAGCTTCACCACCCAGCCCAGCCCGGCCTGCAGCGGCGAGATCGTCTCCGAGATCTCATGCCCATAAAGGGGATACCCAGCCTCGAGCCGCAGACTGTCGCGGGCCCCCAACCCGGCAAGCGCGAGCCCGTGCGGCCGGCCCGCGGCGAGGAGCGCCTCCGCGAGGCGCTCCGCCTCGGCCGGGCGGCAGAACAGCTCGTAGCCGTTCTCACCCGTGTAGCCGGTGCGCGCGATCAGGCACTCCGCGCCCGCCACCGCGCCCGGGGCGCAGTGGTAATACTTCAACGCGCCGAGGTCGACCGTTGTCGTCGCCTGCAGGATCGCCGCCGCGGCCGGTCCCTGCACCGCCAGCAGGGCGAATTCGTCGGACAGGTTGCGCACGCTGCAGTCGAAACCGTCGGCATGCCGCACGAACCACGCGAAATCCTTGTCGGTGTTGGAGGCGTTGACGCACACCAGGAAATCCTGCGGCCCGCGGCAATAGATGATGAGATCGTCGACCACCCCGCCGTCCGGCTGGCACATCGTCGAATAGAGCACCCGGCCCGGGAAGAGCCGCGACACGTCGTTGGTCACGAGGTGGTCGAGCAGGCGCACCGCATCCCGCCCCCGCACTTCGATCTCGCCCATGTGGCTCACGTCGAAGAGCCCCGCCCGTTGCCGCACCAGGCGGTGCTCCTCGAGGATGCTCTGGTACTGGACCGGCATCTCCCAGCCGCCGAAGTCGACGAAGCGGGCGCCATGCTGCTGGTTGAAGGCGAACAACGGGGTACGTTTGAGGGCCGGCATGCGCGGGGAGTCGATGCCCCCGTGCCCGCCCCCGCAAGGAACTTTTCCGCGCACCGTCCCCTCCGCCGCGACGCCGCTTCATGCGGCTGCAGGCCAGCATGAGCTGGTGGGCGTCGAACCGCCTCGGACTCGCTCTCCAGAGAGGGCGGGCTTCCGCCGCCCGCTGGCGCCGCACTTCGCGCGGCCCGGCGGCACGTCACTCGAACCGCAGCGCTTCGATCGGATCCAAGCGCGAGGCTTTCCACGCGGGATAGAAGCCGAAGCCCACGCCGATGATCGTGCAGAAGCCGAAGCCCACGACGGTCCAGCCCAGGGGAAAGACCGACGCGGCGTTCAGGAACCCGGCCACGACATTGCCGAACACGATGCCGGCGAGGATGCCCAGCAGCCCGCCGCTCTGGGCGATCACCATCGCCTCGATCAGAAACTGTTTGAGGATCGCCCGCCGCTGCGCGCCGAGCGACTTGCGGATCCCGATCTCCTTCGTGCGCTCCGTCACGCTCACGAGCATGATGTTCATGATCCCGACCCCGGCCGCCGCGAGCGCGAAGATGCTGATCACGAAGGCGCCGGCGCCGACGACGTTTGCGATCTTGTCGAACGCCTGCACGAGCGTGTCGTTGGAGAAGATCTCGAAATCATTCGTGTCCTCCGGTTCGAGGCCGCGCACCACGCGCATCACGCCGTAGGCGCGGTCCATCGTCGGTCCCATCTCCGCCTGGCTGCGCGCCTGGATGTTGATGCCGATCGAACGCCGCTCCCGACCGTACACCTGGATGAACCGCGTGATCGGGATAATCACCAGGTTGTCCTGGCTCTGGCCGAACAGCTCCCCCTTCCGCTCCAGCACGCCCACGACACGGTAGCCCTGCCCGTCCACGCGGATCACCGCGCCGAGCGGGTCACCGACCGGAATGAGCCGCACGGCGGTGTCCGCCCCGATGACGCACACGGCGCGCCCGAACTCGGCGTCCTCCGGCGTGAGATTGCGTCCGACCGCGACGTTGTACGACCGGCCGGTGATGAACGCCTCGTCGGTCCCGAGGAGCGTGTTGTTCGGGTTCGTCTTCCGGTCCTCGAAGAACACCTGCCGGCCACCGCGCCGCAGCTGCAGGCTCACCGTGGCCCCGGTGTCGGCCAACAGCTCCTTCGCCCGGATGGCCTGTGCGATCGTGATGTCACGCCTGTTCGCATACGGATTGATCGGTCCGTGGCTGTGGATCGCCGGGTACTTGCTCACCTGGAAGCTGGTCGAGCCGAGCACGTTCAGCTGCTCCTCGATCTTCGACTGCAGCGCCGAGATCACCGTCATCGCGCCGATCACCGTGAACACGCCGATGCCGATGCCGAGCATTGTGAGCGCGGAGCGCACCTTGTGCGCGCCGACAGACACCCACGCCATGCGCAGGATCTCCGTGAGCGGCAGGCCGAGGTGACGTTTCTTCTCACTCATACCGCAGCGCCTCCACGGGATCGAGACGGCTCGCCATGAACGCGGGGAAGAAACCGGCGAGCACGCCGACAGCCGTCGACAACAGGAACGCGAACACGATCAATCCCACCGGGAACACCACCGGCAGCGCCGGGGCCAGCGCCGCCACGAGCGCCGCGAGGCCGCCGGTCAATCCGATCCCGATCGCGCCGCCCACGCTGCTGATCGACACCGCCTCGATGAGGAACTGCAGCAGGATCGTGCGACGCCGGGCGCCCAACGCCTTGCGGGTTCCGATCTCCCGCGTGCGCTCCTTCACGCTCACGTAGGTGATGTTCATGATTCCCACCGCGCCGACCCCGAGCGCCAGCCCGGTGATCAGGAACCCCGCCAGCGCCAGGCCGTTGCGCACCGGCGCGAGCTGCTGTTTGATGCTGTCCTGGGTGTTGATCTCGAAATTGTCCGGCATCTCCGGGGAGACGCCGCGCAGCCTCCGCATGATCCCGCGCAGCTCCAGCCGCGCCTCCTCGGCTCGGGTGCGGTCGATCTGCACGCGGATTTGCGCGCCTTCGGTGGCCCGCATGTACATCTTCCGGAACGAGGCCAACGGGATGATCACCATCGTGTCCCAGCTGAACATGCCGAGGAACGACCCCTGCCGGGCCGCCACGCCGACCACGGTGAACGGCTGGTCGCGGA
>JAEZSJ010000312.1 GCA_023443985.1 Verrucomicrobiota bacterium
GGCCAGCCACCCACGTAGCGGCCGTTGAGCCAGACGCTTGCGTAGGCCATCGCGCCGTCGAACTCGATGGCGAGGCGCGTGCCGGCGTCGGCCGCGGCGAGCTTGAAGTGTTTGCGGTACCAGCCCACGCCGGACCACGGGAGCTTGCCGGTCTCACCGGGCAGGTTCTGGTCGAACGGACCGCTGATCGCCCAATCGTGCGGCAAGTCGAGCCGTTGCCAGCCGCTGTCGTCAAAATTCGGTTGCACGAACGACACGCCCGCGCCCGGCTCGGCACCCGCAACCGGCCGCGCTGGCCGGGCGGCGGCGGGCACGCCGGCGTGGATCAGCTCGGTGCCGGTCGCGAGCACCCACGGCTTGATCTTCTCGTAGGCAAGTGAATCGCCAGCGTCGGGCGCGTCGCCGCGGTGGAAGCGCCAGTCGATGGTGAACAGCGTGCGTTCACGCGGGGCAGGCTCGGGAGCAGTGGCAGAAGCGACGAGCGGCAACATGGCGGAGGCAAACAGCAGGGGGAACAAGTGACGCGGCATAGGGGAGAGGTTGGGTACCCAGAACACCGGCGGCCGGCAAGCGGCACCAGCGAGCGCACCTTCGGACAGATTGCTCCAGTGCGCCGCCGCCGCCCGGAACGCGCCGCGAACGCGCCGGCCGGGATGGCCCATGGGTTGACGCGTCTGGATCGCACCCGCGTCGGCCCAAGCAGCTCTCGGCCCCGCGCACCACGCTCCTGCGTCCGCGATTCTGCCGACGCCCCCCACCCTCTCGTCGAAACGGCAAACAAACACGCCGCCGGGCGGACCGGGCGGCGTGTTCCGCAAGGCTTGGCTCGTCGAAGAAAGCCGCCCGCTCAGAGCGCGAGCAGCTCGCGGCAGGCGGCGAGGTACTTGTCCTGCGTGCCCTTGATCACATCGGCGGGCAGGTTCGGCACCGGCGGCTGCTGGTTCCACTTGATGGCGAGCAGGTGGTCGCGCACGAACTGCTTGTCGTAGCTCGGCGGCGAACAATCGAGCCGGTACTCCGCCTTCGGCCAGTAACGCGACGAGTCGGGCGTGAGCACCTCGTCGATCAGGAACAGGTTGCCGTGCGCATCGGTGCCGAACTCGAACTTCGTGTCGGCGAGCACGATCCCGGCCTTGGCGGCGCGGTCGCGGCCGAACTTGTAGAGTTCGATGCTCACGGCCTTCACCTTCGCGTAGAGCGCAGCGCCGATCGCCTCGGCGCCTTGGGCGTCGTTGATCGGCTCGTCGTGCTGGCCCTTCGGCGCCTTCGTCGTGGGCGTGAAGAGCGGCTCGGGCAGTTCCTGCGCCTGGCGGAGGCCGGCGGGCAGCTTGATGCCGCAGATCTCGCCGGTCTTCTGGTACGACGACCAACCGCTGCCGACGAGGTAGCCGCGCACGACGCACTCGATCGTAAGCGGCTTGAGTTTGCGCACGATCATCGAGCGAAGCTGGAGGTCCGGAGCGGTGATGCCGCGGCGGGTCATCTCGCCGATCTGGTCGGGCAGCAGATGATTCGGGAGGATGCCCTCGGTGAGCCGGAACCAGTGGTTGCTGATCTGCGTGAGCAGGATGCCCTTGCCGGGGATGCCGTCGGGCAGGACGACATCGAAGGCCGAGAGGCGGTCCGTGGCGACCATGAGGATGGCGTCGCCGCAGTCGAAGAGTTCGCGGACTTTGCCGGAGGCGATCTTGGGGAACGGCAGGCCCTCGACCGTGGTGACGGCGCGGGCCGGAAGAGCGGAAGCGATTTGAGCGGCGGTCATCGGGCGGGGAATTGAGCCAGGGCGGTTCGGCCACGCGAGCCGAAACCGGCCCGCCACGCGGCGAATCGGGCATCCTCCCGGGTCAAGCAGGCTTCGCCGGAGCCGATATGGCCCTCTTCCCCGCCCGGTGTCGCCTACCCGGGGTGCAACCAGGGGTTGAGTTCCCTTTTCCGTTTCACTCCACTCCGCTTCGAGCCGAATTACCCCCCACGCAAATGAACAAGGCCACGCGCATCCTGCTCGTCGACGATGACCCGGCCGGCGCGGAACTCACCGCAGCCGCGCTCCACGAACTGGGCCTGGGCGACGGGATCACGGTGGCCAGCGACGGCGAGGAGGCGCTCGACCTTCTTTTCGGCCGGGGACCGCATTCCGGGCACCGGCCACCTCCGCCCTCCGTCGTGCTGCTCGACCTCAAGATGCCCAAGGTCGATGGACACGAGGTCCTGCGCCAGATCCGCGCCGCCCCGGAGTTGCGCCACCTCCGCGTCGTCGTCCTCACCTCCTCCGACCAGGAAGACGATGTCCAGCGGGTGCGCGAGCTCGGCTGCGACGCCTACCTCGTCAAGCCCACGAGCATCATCGAACTGATCGACCAGCTCGGGCAGTTGTCGCCCCAGTGGCAGGACAACGCCGCCGAAGCTCCGTCCACCGGATGAACCCCCAACTTTCCAGTCGGTTGCGCATCGTCTACCTCGAGGACGACCTCGGCGCCTACGAACTCGTCCGTGCAATGCTCGCCGACGACGGGATCGAGGGTGATGTCGAGCATGTGGATACCGCGGCCGCGTACCGCCGGGCGCTCGCGCCGCGGCCGCCGGACCTGGTTCTCTCCGACTTCAGCCTGCCCGACATCGACGGCCATGCCGCCCTCGCCCTCAAGAAGGAGCTCTGCCCGGCCGTGCCGTTCATCTTCGTCTCCGGCGCGCTCGGCGAGGAGACCGCCGTCGAGGCGTTGCGCAACGGCGCCACCGACTTCGTCCTGAAGGGCTCCCTGGCGCGCCTCGCTTCCTCCGTGCGCCGCGCGCTCGCGGAGTCGCTCGAACACCGCGAACGCCTCCGCGCCGAGCAGTCGCTGCGGGCGAGCGAGGAGCGTTTCCGGCGCCTCACGGCCAATGCCCCGGACGCGATCTTCCGCTACCGTCTCGAACCTTCCCCAAGCTACGAATACATCAGCCCGGCGATCGAGACGATCGTCGGTTATCGGCCGGAGGAGTTCTACGCGGACCCCGAACTCGCCGCCCGGCTGGTCCCGGAAGGCGAACGCGACGAGCTGCGCACCATCGCGCGCAGCCGGATCGTGCCCCTGGGCATCCGCGAGATCCGTTGGGTCGCCCGGACCGGCCGCGTGGTGGTGACCGAGCAACGCTTCGTCCCCGTGCGCGACGAACTCGGCCAACTGATCGCCGTCGAGGGTATCGCCCGCGACATCACGGACCGCAAGCACTCCGAGGAGCAGATCCACCTGCTCTCCGAGGCGATCGAGCAGAGCCCCGTCGGCGTCGTGATCACCGATGCCCAGAACCGCGCGCTGTTCGCCAACGCCCACCTGCTCGAGCTGTGCGGCTACGAACTCGCGGAATTGCTCGGCCGCGATCCCCACCTGTTGTTCTCCCCGGAGAACTCGGGCGAGATCCGCACCGAGATCAACCAGACCCTGCGCTCGGGCCAGACTTGGCAAGGCGACTTCGTCTGCCGGCGCAAAGACGGACAGGACTACACGGTCCGGGCGAGCATCGCACCGATCTTCAACAAGGACGGCCGCGTGAAGAACTACCTCGCGATTCATGAGGACGTCACCGCCGCGCGCGATGAACAGGCCCGCCGCCGGCAGCTCGAGGCCCAGTTGTTCCAGGCGCAGAAGCTCGAGACCATCGGCACCCTCGCCGGTGGCATCGCGCACGATTTCAACAACATCCTCACCGGCATCCTCGGCTTCACCGAGATCGCGAGCCTCTCGCTCGCCGAAGACCACCCCGCCCACAACGACCTCTTGGAGGTCCGCAAAGCCGGCAACCGCGCCAAGGATCTCGTCGCCCAGATCCTGACGTTCGCCCGCCAGAAAGGCTCCCAACAGATCCCCCTCGAACTCGCCGGAGCCGTCGCGGACGCCCTCAAACTCGTCCGCGCCTCCACCCCGGCGACCATCGAGATCGAGCGCGACCTCCAGCCCGGACGCGTGCTCGCCGATCCCACCGCGATCCACCAGATCGTGCTCAACCTCTGCACCAACGCCGTGCACGCCATGCTCGGCCACGTGGGCCGGTTGAACGTCCGGGTGACCCCGTTCGCCGCCGCCGAGCCGCTCAACGACACCTCCCCCAAGCTCAGCCCGGGCCACTACCTTTGTCTGAGCGTCGGCGACACCGGCCACGGCATGGACGAAGCCACCCTCAAGCGGCTGTTCGAGCCCTTCTTCACCACCAAGAAACCCGGTGAAGGCACCGGCCTGGGCCTCGCACTCGTCCGCGGCATCGTCAACACCCACAACGGCTCGCTCCGGGTAGCCAGCCGGCCCGGCGTCGGCACCACCTTCGACATCTTCCTGCCCATCTGTGCCGACTCCGAACAGAAGGAAGAATCCGCCAAGACGATCGTCCCCGGCAACGGGGAGATGATCGCCGTGGTGGACGACGAGAAGTCGGTCGCGACCTTCGTCGGCGCGCGCCTCGACCAGCTCAAGTACCGGACGATGGTCTTCAATGATCCCCGCGAGGCGCTCACCGCGATCCAGACCGAGCCCGCCCGTTTCGATCTGGTCGTGACCGATTTCACCATGCCGCACCTCACCGGCCGTGATCTGGTGGAAGCGCTCCGCGCCGTGGGCATCCCAACACCCGCGGTGCTCATGTCCGGCTTCTGCAACAACGCCCTCGGCCCCGAGGATCTTGCCCGACTCGGGCGCGCCGTCCTCCTGCCCAAGCCCTTCAACGGCGACGACCTCGCCCGCGCGGTGCGGGAGGCGCTCGACTCGCAGCCGGGTGCCGCGCCCACCCTCCAGTGAGCGAAATTCGCGCTTGCGCAAGCCCCCGGCGGACCTAGGGTCCGCGCTCTTCTACTGGGTCCCCATCGTCTAGCCCGGTTAGGACACCACCCTTTCACGGTGAGAACCGGGGTTCGAATCCCCGT
>JAEZSJ010000361.1 GCA_023443985.1 Verrucomicrobiota bacterium
TACACCCGGCGGCGGGGGCCCCGTTGGGGCGCCGGCCGTTTCGTTTCCCGCGACGACCGGGTACCCGCGAGTTCGTGTTTCAGCGGCGCGCACGCGGACCGATATCCGCCCACCGCCCCACCGTGGCCGGCCACCCCGCCCGCCCCAATGACGTTCCAGCAGAAGCTCCTCGCACTCGGCCTGACCGCGATCGTCGGGCTGCTCCTCCCCTCCGCCGTGCTGATTCGGGACGGCCTCGCGGAGGCGGCCGCCCTGCAACAGTTCCGTGCGACCACCAGCATCTCGCTGAAGGCCTACGAACTCGCCGACAACGTCACGCGCGAACGGCAGCTCGCCTACCAGGCCGCGGGTTTCAGCGGCGAGGGCAACCCTGCGGACCAGCTCGCCCGCTATGCCGAGGCGATCCGCGTCTCGCAGCGCAGCATGGCCGAGCTCCAGGCGCTGGCGGCGCAGGCGGACCGGCCGTTCGTCCCACGCTTCCACGAGGCCCTCCGGCGGGCCCTCGACTCCGGCGCGACCATCGAGCCGATCCGCACCGAACTGCTCGATCCCGCCCGCGCGACCGAACGCGAGATCGTCACCACCCTGCGCACCAAGGCCCTGAAGGCGTACGACGTCGTCCTCCTCACCCAGGCGAATTTCCTGCCGGTTCTCTGCCTCGAGTCGGAGAACCCGGAACTCGTCCGGCGCATCACCACCCAGGACAATGTCGCCCGGCTCCAGCGCGACTTCTGGAAGGCCAAGGGGCTCGTCAACACCGTGCTCCGCGACAACCGCCTGGGCGAGGTCGCCTACGGCGAACTCAAGACCAAGCGCCTCGCGATGGACGACCACATCTCGCGCCTGCGCAACCTCGCCGATCCCGCCACCGCCCGCGCGATCGAGGCGCTGCTCACCGATCCGGACTACGTCGCCATCGTCGCGATGGCGGACAAGGCGCTCGAGCTCGGCGTGAAGGCCGCCGACTTCTCCAGCCTCGGCCTCACCCAGGCGGCGTATCAGTCCGGTCCCTTCACCCGCGTCGAGGCGGCGTACGCCCGTCTCTCGGCCGCGGTCGCCGCCAGCATCGTCGACCACACCGAACACCACCTCGCCGCCGCGCACCGGCGCCTCCGCCTCATGCTCGCCGCCGTGGCTGCGATGGTGCTCGTCCTCCTGCTCGCCGTCGTCCTGATCGGCCGGAGCATCGCCCGACCGCTGCGGCGCCTCAGCCATGGTCTGGCCGAAGCCGCCGGTCGCGGCGCCGAGTCCTCCGAGACGATCACCGGCGCCACCCGCGACCTGAGCAAGGACGCCTGCGAGGCCGCCAGCGCGCTCGAGGAGATCAGCTCCTCCGTGGAGGAGCTCACGTCCATGACCCGCGCCAGTCGCGACCACGTCGGACGGCTGGTCGAACTCGCTGCCGACGCCAACCGCTCCACCGGCGAAGGCTCCCGCCAGATGGCGGAGCTGCTCCAGGCGATGGCGGCGCTGCAACGCACCAACGAGGACGTCGCGAAGATCCTCAAATCGATCGACGAGATCGCCTTCCAGACGAACCTCCTCGCGCTCAACGCCGCCGTCGAAGCCGCCCGCGCCGGCGAGGCGGGCGCCGGGTTCGCCGTCGTGGCCGAGGAGGTGCGCAACCTCGCCGGCCGCAGCGCCGAGGCCGCCCGCGAGACCCGCACCCGGCTGGAGTCGGCGCTTGCCGGCAACACCCGCGGCGCCGAGCTCAGCCGGCAGGTGGGCGAACGTTTCACGGACATCGCGCGCACCACCGAGGACTACCGCCGCCTCGTCGGGCAGATCGACACCATCACGGGCCAGAACACGCAGGGTCTGGAGCAGGTGCGCAACGCGCTCAGCCGCATCGACCAGATCACCCAGCGCACCGCCGCCACGGCCGAGGAGAACGCGAGCGCCGTGCTCGAGTTCCACCACCTGATCGAGGATCTCCGCGCGTCCACCGCCGCCCTCGAGCGCATGGTCGCCGCCGCCGGCTCCGCCGGCGCGGAGCCGCGTCCGACAGTATCCGGTTCATAGAAACACCGTCGGACCGGGCCACCGCGCCGTCGGACCGTTTCGGTCGCGCCCGTCGCGCGGCCGCCCGGGTCACAGCCCCTGCGCCTCGCGGAAGGCCAGCGCCTGCCGCCGGGAGAACTCGACCTCGAGTCCGCCCTTGAGCCGCGCGCGCAGCGATCGGCTGAACCACGGCTCGATGTTTTCGATACACTTGAGGTTCACGATCTGCGAGCGGTTGATCCGGAAGAAACGGTCCGCCGGCAGCCGCGCCTCGAGCGCCGTGAGCGCGCGCGGCAGCACCGGCTTCTGGCCGCCGAAAAACACCCGCGTCGAGCTCCCCTCCGCCTCGAGCAACACGATGTCGCCCAGCGCCACGAACCAGCAGCGGTCGCCCTCGCGCACGAACACCTGCGACTCCGCCGTGAGCGCGGCCTGCCCGCCGAGCGCGGCGCCGGCTGCCGCCTCGACCTTGTGCAGCCGGCCGATCGCGCGGGCGAGCCGCTCCGGCTCCACGGGCTTCACCAGATAGTCGAGCGCGTTGTTCTCGAACGCCTGCAGCGCGTACTTGTCGTACGCCGTCACGAAGATCACCTCCGGCACCGGCGGCTCGAGCGATTGCAGCAGCTCGAACCCGTTCTGCTCGGGCATCTGGATGTCGAGGAACAGCAGATCCGGCTGCAGCTCGGCGATGCGCTTCTGCGCCTCCGGCCCGTTGGCCGCCTCGCCCACGATCTCGATCTCCGGATGCGCGGCGAGCAGTTCGCGCAGTTCCTCGCGGGCCAGTCGTTCGTCGTCGATGATGAGCGCTTTCATGCGTGGGAGAGAGTCTCGGCCGGAGCGGCCGGGTTGGCGAGCCCGGGCATCGGCCATTCGGCGGGCACCCGCAGCTCGGCGACGACCATCTCGCCGGGAGCGGCGCGCAGCTCGAGCGTGCCGCGGTCGCCGTAGAGCAGGCGCAGGCGTTCGCGTAGGTTCTGCATGCCCACGCGCCCCGTGCGCGGATCCGCCGGCAGCACGCCCGAGTTGGCGACGCGCACGACCGTCGCCTCCGGCGTGATCTCCGCACCCACGACCAGGCGCCCGCCGGCGATGCGGCTGGAGATGCCGTGTTTCATCGCGTTCTCGACCAGCGTGAGCACCGAGAACGGCGGCACCGGTCGCCCCATCGCCTCCTCGGGCACCTCCCACGCGAGCTCGAGCCGCTCCTCGAAGCGCAGCTTCTCGAGCTGGAGGTAGGCGTCGACCTGGCGCAGCTCGGCGGAGAGCTTGATCGCCGGCTGGTCCCCGCCGTTGAGGGTGTCGCGCAGCAAGCCCGCCAACTGCGTGATCGCCTGACGCGTGCGCGACGGGTCCGTCGCGGCGAGACGCCGGAGCACGTTGAGCGCATTGAAGAGGAAATGCGGGTTGAGCTGGCCGCGCAGCGCCCGCAACTCGGCGTCCTTGAGCGCGGTCTCGAACCGCGCCTGCTCGGTGAGGGCCGACTGGTAGCTGCGCACCGACTCGTATCCGAGATAGAGCAGCAGCCAACCGGCGCAGAGGGACACACAGAGGAACAGCCGCACCGAGAACGCCATCGCCGGCCCGTCGGTCCAGATCTCCGCCGCCAGCCCGGGGACGACGAATGGCAGCGCGGAGATGCCCGCCGCCATCAGCAGCCCCGCCCCGGCGACACCCACTCCGCCGTAGGCGGCGAGCCGCGGCCAGGGACCGACCACGGCCGCGACCGAGCGCAACCAGCCGCGCAGCACATGCGTGCTCGCGATGCCGCAGGCGACGAAACCAACCAGCGCCACCAGGCGCAGCGGCAGGCTCACGCGCGGCTCGGCGTTGAGCTGCGCGTGCATGGCGAGGAACAGGTTCACCGCCAACCAGCCGACAACCTGCGCGCGCCAATAGAACCGGTAGCCGCGCCAATCGGGCGGCAGAGGGGTGGCGATGGGGGGAAACGATGCGGGCACGGCGACAGGATGGAAACGGGCGCCCGCGGCGGAAGCTCGGATGCACGAACGGTCCGCCGGCAACGCCTGCGGTGCGCATTGGAGGTTGTCCGGGCCTGCGCGGCAAGCCATGGCGTTGTCCGCCCTCCTTGGCGCTCAAGCCTTGAGACCCGCAACCGATAGACTCCGCCGCGTGCCGTCGTTTCCCGCCGCTCTCCTCCGGTCCGTGTCACGCCTCCCCCTCCGTCGCCTCCCCCTCGTGGTCCGAATGCTCGTCGCGGCGGGGTGCTGCGCGGCCTGCGGCGGCGCGCGCGCACAGGTCCCGCCGTTCGACGCCGCCCCGCCGGGCACGATCGAGGCCGGCACCACCGCGTTTGTCGTGATCGGCCCCGAGACGATCGGATTGAGCGCCCCGCCCACCGACCTGCGCCAGATGCCCGATGGCCGGATGCTGGTCGTGGCGCGCCGCGAACTGGCGCTCGGCGATGGCGTGCGATGGGAGGTCTACCGCCAGGCCGAGACCGACCGCGGCAACGACACGGTGAGCGTCGCGGTGGCGGATGACGGCGCGATCTACGCGGGCGTCACCGGGGGGTTCGGCCGCGTCGACTTCGGCAGCGACGGTCGCTGGCGACTCACCGCCGTCGCGCCGCTGCCCGCCGCCGAGGCGACAGTCCTCCGCCCGGTGCTCACCCATGTCGTGACGACGGAAGAGGGCTGGTTCTGGCACTCCGGCAGCGGCGCGGTCATCGCCTGGCGGCCCGGCGAGCCGGCCCGACTCGTCGGCGGCTCCAACGCGATCGAGCGGGTCTTCACGCTCGGCGCCGATCTCTTCATCAGCAGCCGCTCCGGCGGCACGCTCAGCCGCGTCGCCGGCGAGCACAGCGGCGAGGTCATCCCCCTCGAACAAACCACGGCGAACAAGACCGTGACGTGCGGGGCGCCCTTCGATGCCGCACAGCTCCTCGTCGGCACCAACGCGGAGGGCCTCAAGCTCTTCGACGGCACCGCCTTCACCCCGTTCCCCACCCCCGGCCTGCCCCCCGGCCTGCGCATCAACGACATCTGCGCCACCGCCGGCGGCTACTTCGCGGCCGCCGTCGACAACAACGGAATCGTCTTCCTGGACCACGACGGGCGCATCGTCCAGACCCTCGACCGCAACCTCGACCACCGCCTCAGCCGGGTCCAGCGGCTGTTCTACGCCTCGGGTGTGCTGTGGGCGCTGCTCAACGACGGCGTCGCCCGCATCCGGTTCCCGTCACGGCTGTCCGGATTCGAGCCCCTCGTCGCCACCGGCCTGACACACGCCCAGCCGCTCCGCCACGAGGGCCGCCTCTGGCTCCTCGCCGACGGGCGCGCGCAACGCGGCATCTACAGCCCCGAGGGCCGCCTCCTGCGGTTTGTCGACGACTCCCCGCCCGTCGCCTTCGTCCACACCCTGTCCACCCAGCTCGGCCCCCTGCTCGCCACCAGCGAGAGCGGCATCTACCGCCACCGCGACGACCGCTGGCAGCTCGTCGTCCCCGGGATCCCCTTCGCCCGCGTGGACCTCCCCTCCGCCGACGGCCGCCGCTGGCCCTACGTCGCCCGCAACGAACTGGGCTGGATCACGCGCGCGGGCGATGCGCTCGCCGCCCGCCGCCACCCCCGGCCCGAGCTAGGCGATGTGTATGGAGCCTTCGGCGACGCCGCCGGCCACGTGTGGCTCGAACTCGGGTCGGGCCACATCGGGCGGGCGCACTTCGACGGCGACGAGCCGCGCCTCGAGCTCTTCACCGCGGCCGACGGCGTGGCCGACGGCTGGGTCAACATCTTCGTCCTCGACGGGCGCGCCTGTTTCAACATCGCCAACCGGCTCTTCCGTTTTGACGAAGCCTCCCGCCGGCTGGTCCCGGACACGGAGCTCGTCCGCCGCTACCCGGCGATGGCCGGCATCGTGGGCCGCCCCGTGCGCGACACGCTCGGCCGCATCTGGGTCACGGCCAACGGCGCCGTCCACCTCCTCACCGAGACGGGCTCCGGCGTCGCGCTCGACCAAACGCTGCACACCGGCAGCCTGCCCTATCTGTTCACGGTCGAGCAGGACGGCGTGCTCTGGATGCACGAGACCCGCCGGCTGCTCCGCTACGATCCCTCCGTGCCCGAGCCGCCGGCGCCGCCCCTCCGCGCGATCATCGGCCAGGTGCATCTCACCACAAGCGACCGCCATTTCTTCGCGGTCGGCCCCGAGCTGCCGTCCCTGCCCTACTCGGACAACTCGCTCGTCGTGCACTACCTCGCCCCGGGCGCGCCGTTCGGCCAGTCGGTGTCGTTCGAGGTGCGCCTCGACGGCGCCGACAGCGACTGGGTCTCCTCCGGCAGCACCGGGTCCACGGCGTTCAACCGCCTGAAGGAGGGCCGCTACCTGCTCCGCCTGCGCCCACGGGTGGGCGCGACCCTCGGCGAGGAGACCACCCTCGCATTCACCATCCGCCCACCCTGGTACCGCACCCTGCCGGCCTACGGGCTCTATGTCCTCGGGACCTGCGCTCTGGTGCTCGGCGGCGTCTGGTGGCTCGCCTACCTCAACCGCCGCGAGAAGACCCGGCTCGAATACCTCGTCGGGCAGCGCACCGCCGAGCTGAACAACGCCAACTCCCTCCTGGCGCGGCAGGTGCACGAGACCGTCGAGAAGGCCGCCGCGCTCACCGCGAGCGAGGAGCGTTTCCGCCGGCTCAACGAGGACCTGGAGCGCCGCGTGCAGGACCGCACCGCCGAGCTCACCGCCAGCAACCGCGAACTCGAGGCGTTTTCGTACTCGGTATCCCATGACCTGCGCGCGCCCCTGCGCAACATCTCCGGCTTCGCCGACCTCCTCCGCAAACGTCTCCCGGAACACACCGACGCGGAGAGCGCCCGTTTCCTCAACATCGTCTCCACCGAATCGGTCCGCCTCGGGCAGCTGATCGACGCGCTCCTGGTGTTCTCCCGGCTGGGCCGTTCCGAACTCAAACTCCAGCCCGTCCCGCTGGCCGCGCTCGTCGAGAAGGTCCGCGCCGATCTCGCTCCCGACATCGGCGCGCGCGAGGTCGAGTTCCGCCTCGGGCCGCTCCCCACCGTCCTCGCCGACCCCACCCTGCTCCGCCAAGTCTTCGCCAACCTCCTCTCGAACGCCCTCAAGTTCACCCGCGGTCGCACCCCGGCGATCATCGAGGTCGGCGCCACCGCCGGCCCCGCGCCCGGCGAGCGCACGATCTTCGTGCGCGACAACGGCGTGGGCTTCGACCCGAAGTACACGGAGAAACTCTTCGGCGTGTTCCAACGTCTGCACCACGCCCGGGAGTTCGAAGGGACCGGCATCGGCCTGGCCAATGTCCGGCGGATCATCGTACGCCATGGCGGTCGGGTTTGGGCCGAAGGCGCCTTGGGCGAAGGTGCGACGTTCTCCTTCACCTTGCCCGAGTCCGGTACCACTCCGGAGTAGCCCACCGCCGCGGCGCCCCCGAGCGGCACGGGGCCGAGTTCTTCACAGCGGCGCCGTCACTGGAACGTCACCAGCGGCGAGCGCGCCTCCCGGGCGCACCAGAGCCCGGCGCCACCGCCCCCGGGCGCTGCTCCGGCCATCAGGCCCCGCCGGCGCCTCGGCCCGCCGGGGCGGTCCACCAGCCGGCGCCGCAAGGAGGAGTTTCGCTTCCTCTTATGCCCGAACAACTTGCTCCATTTCCCTCCGGCACCTTGCCAGCCTTCCGCAACAGCACTCGGCAGCGGGCCGCCCTGTGCCGACACGCCGTGGCGCCACGGCGGCCCATCATCGGGCTCCATCCGCGTACCCGCCGCCACCCGCGCCCTGCTCAGCGCTGCCGCGGTTCCTCGGAAAACGCCGAGTGGCTCACAAGTTATTCACAGGCTTATCCGCCGCCGCGAAACCGTCGCGGCGCGACCGGTGCCGCGGTGGCGTTGACGCGCCCGCGGTTGCGGCGTCTTCTGGGCCGGTGAACTCCCTGGGGCCAAGCAACGTCGTGCGGCGGGTGAAATGTGAAGCGATCGCGGCGTTCATCCAGATGCCCGAGCGCCCGCAACGGGTTGTCTCGTTGGTCTCCGGCTTCACCGAGGCGATCCACGCGATGGGGCTCGGCTCGCGGCTCGTGGGCGTGTCCCACTACTGCGCCCGCTACGCCCCCGTGGGCAACCTGCCCGTCGCGGGCGACTACCTGAAGATCGACCCCGACAAGCTGCGCGAACTGCGCCCGGAGTTGGTGTTGATGACCAGCGGTGTGCAACTCGGGCTCGCGCGCCGGTTGGCCCAGGCGGGCATCCCGGTCTTCGTGCTGCCGCTGCCCGACAGCTTGGCCGGGATTCTGGAGAACATCCGCAAACTCGGCGCGCTGCTGGGCGAGATGGAGGCCGCCCACGATCTCGCGGAGCGCATGGTCGCCGAGGCAGCGGCGCTCCGGGAGGCGCGACCGGCCGTGCGCCCGCGCCTCTATGCCGAGCTCTGGTTCGGCCGCCACCCGCGCATGGCCGGCGGGCTCACCTTCGTGCACGACATCCTCGAACTCGCCGGCGGGCTCAACATCCTCCGCGGCGCTCCCGCCGGTTACCTCGCGCTCAACCTCCCCGCGGTGGCCGCCGCCAGGCCCGACGCGATCATCGTGTTCTCCGAGGAGGACGACCACCCCGTGGACGTGCCCGGTCTGATGGCCGAGCGCGGCTGGACGGGCGCTTGGCCGCACGTCGTCGTCGAGAGCGGCATCCCGCGCGGGCAGAACCTCATCCACGACGGACCCTCGCTCCTCGAGACCGCGCGGTGGCTGCGGGGCGAACTGCTCGCCAAGGGCGCGCTCCGCGCGAGTTGAACCACCCTCATCCGCCGGCGGAACCGGTCAGCGCAGGGTGAAATCCGTGACGCGCGGCCGCACCCCCGCGGGCGCGTGGACGACCGCCTCGAACCGCCGGCTCTCCCGCTGGTAGGTCCCCCATCCATACGAGCGGTACTGCGTGAAGGAGGCCTCGCCGCCCACCCGCCATTGGTCCGCCCAGCCGGACATCTCCCGCGGCGCCTCGGTCTCCACCATCACCCGCACAGTCACCGCGTCGTTCGCGCCGCTCCGGTACTTGTTCTGGAAATAGCTCCGGGCGTAGTCCTCCGCCGTGTCGCGGATCAGCTCGGGCGAGGGCGCCGGCGGCGAAGTGTCGGGCGGGGTCAGGCGTTCCCATCGCCGGAACTCCTCGGCCGCGCGCGCGTCCCGCTCGGCCTTGCGCTCCGCGTCGGCCGCCCGTTTCGCATCCTCGGCGGCCACCGCTTGCTCATCGGCCGGGTACCGCTCCGCCAAGTCCGCGGGCAGCAGTCCGCGCTCGACCTGCGTGAGTCCGCCCGCGTGCCGGATGCACACCCGTCCGGGCGAGGCGGAAACCACCCGCGCCTGTTCGAAGGTGCGACCATCGGCCAGCCGGATCGTCTCGGCGGTCGCCCCGGCGGCCAGTCCGCATCCCAGTCCCAGGAAAAGCAGCGCTCGTTTCATGGCGGCTACGTTGGGCTGGTCCACGCGGGTTGGCAATCGGCGCGGCGGCGCCCCGCCTCCCGCGCAGAAACAAAAAACCCGCGGCGTTGGGCCGCGGGTTTTTCAAGTGGTCGGGGTGGTGAGATTCGAACTCACGACCTCTACGTCCCGAACGTAGCGCTCTACCAGGCTAAGCTACACCCCGATTTGCAGATCTTGTTGTTCAACCACGTGTTCTCCAGCCGGCGAAGGTGCTGCACCCCTCGCGTGACCCGCCCGCTTGCGCGGGCCGGCGAACCGTTGGTGAGGCGCCCCGAGGGACGCGTCTTCGAAAGAACAACTACCTCCTCCGTGGGGAGGAAGTGCGAAGCTCAGGTATTGCCGCGGGCTAATCAAGGAGAATTTCCGCGCCCGTGCAGGCCGCGCTGCCGGGCCCGCCGGTTTCCGCGCGTTCCCCTGCCCCGCACCGCTCGCCGGGTTTGACTCGCCCCGCGGGGACCGGGTTAAAAGCACCCGTATCCCATGAGCACTGCCGGTTCGAACGCTTCCGCACGGAGCCCGATCGCGAACACCCCGCCGCCGCCCCGTGCCGCCCCTCCGTCGGCCGCGGGCCCGTGGACCGCCCCGCGCAGTCTGCTCCTGTTCCTCGTCTTCGTGGCCGCGCTCCTCGCCCACGGCTTCATGCTCTCGCGCAACTGGGACTCGGGGTTCCTCGTCGGCCACGAGTTCCGCCAGGCCCAGACGGCGTTGATCGCGCAGCACATCGACCAGCAGGACAACTTCTCGCTGCGCTACGACACGCCGCTCTTCGGCAAACCCTGGGGCGCCCCGCTCGAATGGCCGCTCTACGAATGGCTGGTCGTGCTCCTCCGCCGGCAGACGAGTTGGCCCGACTACATCGCCGCGCGGGCGGTTTCCGCCGTATTCTTTTATCTGATGTTGCCGGCGGTGTATCTGCTGCTGGGCGAGGCGGGGCTCCCGCGCGCCCGGCGCTGGCCGGCACTGGCGTTGATCCTGAGCTGCCCGGTGTACGTGTTCTACTCCCGCGCCTTCCTGATGGAGTCGACCGTGCTCTGCTTCTCGGCGTGGTACCTCTTCGCCTTCGTCCGGACGCTGCGCCGGCGGCGCCTGCCCTGGGCCGCGCTCACGGGCCTGCTCGGCGCCGCCGCGGGCATGATCAAGAGCCTCACCTTCGGCGCCTGGATCGTCCCCGCCGCGGCCTTCGGCGCCTGGACCCTGTACCGCGAATGGCGCGGGCGGCGCGGGGGGCGCGCCCTGGCCGCCACCACGGCCTGGGGCTGCGGCACAATGGTCCTGCCCGTGGCCGCCACGCTGTGGTGGACGCATTTCGCCGATGCCATCAAGGCGCAGAACCCGGCGACCGCCTTCCTCACCTCCGGCGCGCTCGGGGTCTCCAACTACGGCACGTTCTCGCTCGCCGCGCGGCTCTCGGCGGAGACCTGGCGCGGACTCCTCGACGGCTGGCGCCTGGCGGTCATGGCGCCGTGGCTGCTCGCAGTGTGTTCAACTCTCGGATTCGCCGCTGCCGGCCGCCACCGCCGCGCGATGGCGGCGGCGTTCGCGCTCTTCCTCGTCCCGCAGCTCGCCATCCCCTACGTCTATGCGCTGCAGGACTACTATTTCTACGCCGCGGCGGTGTTCCTCCTCGTCGCGCTCGGCTTCGGGCTCGTCGGCCTGCTGGAGCGGCCGTGGCCCGCCTGGCTGCGCGCGCTCCTCTTCGCGCTGCCCTTCGCGGCGCTCTGGGCCGCCTACTTCCAACCCGCCGGCTACTGGAGCCTGCAGCGCATCTGGACCAATGGGCGGACGGACCTCACCGAGGCGCTCCGCGATCTCACCCCCGAGGGCAGCGTCCTCATCGTGGCCGGCGCCGACTGGAACGCCTCGATCGCCTACCAGTCCGGGCGCCGCGCGCTGATGATCACCGCCGGCCGCGAGGAGGACCCGGATTTTATCGAGGAGCGCATCGCCGCGCTCGACGGCGAGCAGATCGGCGCCGTGGTCCTCGCCGGCAGGGTTCGGGAGAACCGCGACCTGGCGCGCTTCATCACGGGCCTGGCCGGCATCTCCGCGCACCCGGTCTTCGCCCACCCCGTCGGCGACATCCACTTCGCCCCCGGCCTCGAGGCGCAGGTGCGCCACGACCTGGCGTTGTGGGGCAACGACTACCCGGCGCTCACCCCGCTCGAGGTCCCGCCCGCCGCCAAGCGGGCCGGCCCGCCGCCGGTCGAGTTGACGCCCGAGCAGGCCGCCCGCGAGTTCCCGAACGTCCACCCGGCCCCGGTCCGCTACACCGCGGAGTTCGGCCTGCCCCTGCGCGCCGACGGCGCCGGGGTCCGGCTCGCCGCCCACCCCGACGCCAAACTCTGGTTACAATGCCCGCCGGGCGCCCGCACCATCCGCTGGGAGTACGGGATGGACCTCCCCGCGGAGCCCCGCCCCGACGGTCGCCCCGACGGCGTGGTCTTCCGCATCACCGGCCGCTCGGCCGACGGCACCGAGCGCCAGCTGTTCCGGCGCACGATCCACCCCCTCCGGCGCGCCGGGGACCGTGGCCTCCAAAGCACCGAGATCACGTTCACCCCCGCCGCGGGGGAACTGCTCTGCTTCGAGACGCTCCCGCGCGCCCACAACGCCTACGACTGGGCGTACTGGAAACGCATTGAGGTGCGCTGACACCACGGCCCCGGCACCGACCGGGCTGGCCAAGCCCCGCCCGTTCGCCACACTGCGGCGCGCATGGGCGTCAACAACGTCATCCCCGCACGCATCGCCGAGGCGCTGCGCCGTTTCCCGCCGTTCTCGATGCTGCCGGAGCCGGCCGTCGCCGCGCTCGCCGCCGACTCCGTGGTGCGGGTCCTCGCCGCCGGCGAGAAAGTCTGGTCGCAGGGCGACCGCCCGGGCGACGAACTCCTCTTCCTCGCCCGCGGCCGCGTCGAATACATCTGGCAGGTCGAGAACCGCAGCCAACTCGTCGATGTCCGCGATGTGGGCGACGTGCTCGGCCTTACGGCCCTGCTCAAGGGCGAGGCCTTCCGCGTCACCGCCCAGGTCGTCGAGGACAGCCTCTTCTACGCGCTGCCCTGGCCCGCGTTGCGCACCCTGCTCGAGACCCACGACGAGGCGCGCGACTACGCGCGCCGGCATCTCTTCTGGGCCACGCGCGTGGGCGACTCGGTCTCGCTGCCGGAGCCGACCGAGTCCCGCGTCGCCGGCCGGGCGAAGAACATCCTCCAGGCCCACCTGGACGGCGCGCGCACCATCGAGCCGCGCACCGCCGCCAACCTGCTCACCTGCGGGCCGGACGAGACGCTCCAGTCGGCCGCCGAGCGGATGACCGCGCAGCGCGTCCCCTCCATCCTCGTCGTCGACCCGGAACGCCGCCCCGTCGGCATCGTCACCGCGAACATGGTCATGCAGACCGTCGTCGTCGAGGGCGTGGCGAAGACCGCCCCGGTCGCGAGCGTGATGACCGCCCCGGTCGTGACCGTCGCCCCGCACTCCAGCGCGACCGCCGCGATGCTCGTGATGCTGCGGCAGCGCATCGGGCAGGTGTGTATCACGGAAGACGGCACACCCGACACCCCGGCGCTCGACGTGTGCTCGCACAAGGACCTGCTCGCCCAGAGCGGCCACCATCCCGCCGGCCTGCTCCGCGAGATCCGCGCCGCGCGCACGCCCGCCCGTTTTCGCGAGCTCTGCGACGAGATCGAGGACATCGCCCGCAGCTATCTCGGCGCCGGCGTGTCCGCGGCGTTCCTCGGGCAGATCTGCGCGGAGCTCAACGACGAGCTTGTGCATCGCCTGCTCGACCTCGCCGCCGCCGAGATGGCCGCCGCCGGCACCCCGCTGCCCGACCGCCCCTGGGTCTGGCTC
>JAEZSJ010000381.1 GCA_023443985.1 Verrucomicrobiota bacterium
ACCAACGGAGGCGCCCGTCCATGTATGTCGCCCGCCACCAGTCGCCCGATCTGTCCGATCCGCCTCCGTCCACCGCCGCGCGGGCATCCCTCCACCGCCGCCTCCGGGCGTGGTGGCGGTTGGGCGCGCTCGGCGGCGCGTTCGCGCTCACAGCCGTCCTCTTCCTCCTGACCGCCGGACCGTGGGCGGGCTTCCGCCGCCGCTCCCTCTGGCTCCACCGCGCGGCGAAGATCGTCCTCCGCTCGATCAACGTCACCTACTCGGTCCACGGCGCCCCGCCGCCGCAGGTCGGCGTCGTCGCCTGCAACCACGTGAGCTACGTCGACATCCTCGTGCTCGCGGCCGCCACACCGCAGGTGTTCCTCGCCAAGTCCGAGGTGCGCCACTGGCCCGTCTTCAACTGGTTCGCCCGCATGGCCGGCACCCAGTTCATCGACCGCAACCGCCGCAGCGACGTCGCCCGCCAGAACGCCGACTTCGTGCACATCGTCGAAAACGACGCCGTGCTCACCATCTTCCTCGAGGGCACCAGCACCGACGGATCCACCGTGCGCCCCTTCCGCTCCTCGCTGCTCGAACCGGCGATCGCGCACCGCTGGCCCGTCACGCCCGCGGCGATCCACTACACCTGCACCGGTGGCGATGTCGCGCAGGACGTCTGCTGGTGGGGCGACATGGGATTCTTCGACCACCTCTTCCGCCTCGTGCGGGTCGACACCATCCAGGCGCACGTGCGGTTCGGCACCGCCGTGTCGGCCGCTGCGGAGCGCAAAGCCCTCGCCGCGCACCTGCATCGCGAGGTCGTGGCCCTGAAAAGCCAGCTCCCCGGCGCCCTGCCGGCCGTGCTCGCCTGAGGTCCCACCATGGCTGCCACTCCCGCCACCCGGCCGCTGCGCGTCCTGCTGCCGCCCAACCTCGCCAACTGCGCCCCCCGCGACGCCATCGCGTTGAAGATCGAGGGCTCCCCGTCGAACCTGCCTGAGATCCTCGTGGGCGCGTGTCCCGGCACCGGCCCGTGGCTCCTCCAGATGAAACGCGCGGAGCTGCGCGCGCTTCTCTTCCTGCTCCGCGGCCAGCCGGTGTTCCGTTGGGCCAACTATCCCTTCGAGCCCATCCCGTGGCGCGGCGACGCGCTCTTCGAGGTCAGCGAGCATCTAGCTGAAGCCTCCGCCTCACCGCCGTCCCGCGCACCCGAAACCCGAGACCCGAAACCCGAAACTCGAAACGCGGCCCCCGCCGCGCCGGATCGCACCGCGCTGATCAAGCAGATCGCCGGCGCGCGCAAACCGCTCGGCGCCCCGCGCCCCTCGCTGCCGCCCGCGCAGCGCACGTGGCGCAGCCCCAACGTGCCGCCGCTGCGTCCCGGCCAGAGCGTCCGCCCCGCCGTGCCGACCGGCACGGCACTCGTCGTCGATGGCTCCGAGCATTACCTGGCGATCACGCTTCCCTCGCGCGAAAACATCTCGTATCCGTCGATTATCGACGCCGTGAAGGCCGCCGGCTTCCAGCTCGAGGCAGCCTCCCGCAAATGGTGGCTGCGCGACCGCCACCGCACCTTGTCGTTTCTCGCCACCTACTGGGAGCGCCTCGAGAAGGGCTGGAACGCCCAGTTCACCGACAATTTCCGCCGCAACACCGCCAAGCTCCGGCTCGCCTCGATCGCGACCAACGTCACCGCCCTCGGCGACGAGTTCGAGGTCTCCGTGGCGCTCGACGCCGGCGGCGCCTCGCTCGACTCGCTCAAGACCCAGCTCGCGCAGGGCCGCGGCTACGTCGAGCACGCGGGCACGATCTACCTCGTGCCCGCCGCCGCGATCGAGCAGTTGCACCACGCCCAGCAGGTCCTCGCCGGCTCGCTCGAGGCGCCGTTGCTGCCGAGCACGCGCCAGCGCGTCGCCCGGCATCGCGCCGCCGAGCTGCAGGAGACGCTCGAGGCTCTCTCCCCGAACTTCCGCCCGCCCGAGGAATGGCGCGAACAGAGCGACGCGCTCCGCCAGCTCACGCAGCTCGCCCCGGCGCCGATCCCCGCCGTGCTCGCCGGCACGCTCCGTTCGTATCAGAATCTCGGCGTCGCCTGGCTCTGGCACCTCGCCCGCCACGGCCTCGGCGGCGTGCTCGCCGACGAGATGGGCCTCGGCAAGACCGCCCAGGCCGTCGCGCTCCTTTCCGCCCTGCACCCGGAGAAAACATCCGATCGATCAACCGGATCGAACTCCGGCCACCCAAGACCCGAAGCTCGAAACTCGAAACCGACGAGCGAAACCCCGCCGCGCGGCGGCGTTTCGCTCGTCGTCTGCCCCGCCTCGCTCACAGAGAACTGGCGACGCGAACTCGCCCGGTTCGCCCCCGAGCTGCGGGTTTTCGTGCACCACGGGGCGAACCGCCTCGCCGCGCCACCGGCCGGCCGCGACCACGATGTCGTCGTCACCTCGTACGGCACGCTGGTGCGCGACCAGGAGCTCTTCGCCGAGGCCGACCTGCGCTGTCTCATCGCCGACGAGGCCCAGCACGCCAAGAACCGCCGCACGCAGGCCGCCGCCGCGTTGCGCGCGCTCTCCGCCGGCACGCGCTTCTGTCTCACCGGCACGCCCGTCGAGAACTCCCTCGACGACCTCCGCTCGCTCTTCGACATCGTGCTGCCCGGCGCCGTGGGCGCGATCCCGGGCGACGCCCGCGGCGACGAACGCAAGTGGCACGAGCAGCGCCTC
>JAEZSJ010000391.1 GCA_023443985.1 Verrucomicrobiota bacterium
AGAGCTGGGCCGTGCTCGCCGAGATCGCCCGCGGCAACGGCGACCAGGCCTACCGCTACTACCGCTCCTTCATGCCCTCCGCGCAGAACGACCAGGCCGAGATCCGCGAGATCGAGCCGTACGTCCACTGCCAGAGCACGCACGCCCCGGCCTCGAAGAAGTACGGCACCTCCCGCGTGCCGTGGCTCTCCGGCACGGCGTCATGGTCTCACTACACCGCCACCCAGTTTATCCTCGGCATCCGCCCGCAGGCCGACGGCCTCGTCGTCGATCCCTGCATCCCGAAGAGCTGGACCGGCTTCAGCGTGAAGCGCACCTTCCGCGGCAAGAAGCTCGAGATCGACGTGATCAACGCCCCCGGCGTGAACCGCGGCATCCTCTCGCTCACCGTCGACGGCAAGGAAGTCGAAGGCAGCTTCATCCCCGCCGCCCTGCTCAAGAACGGCTCAAAGATCATCGCCCAGATGGGCTGAGCCTGATCCCCGTAGGGTCGGACCTCGCGTCCGGACCGCTCCGGCCTTCAGACCCGCCCACGAAGGCTAGAGGCAAGAGGTGAGAGGCTAGAGGAGTGGCGCCGCTCGCGAGAGCGGCGTCCGCCTTCCGCCTGTAGCCGGGGGCTCCGAACCCGGCGGATGCGATCTATCTGGAACTCACGAACTCAGGAACCGGAACCTTCGTCACAGAGAGCACCGAGGCGGAGGAGGGCATTCTGCCGTTCGGAGAAATCTCCGACAGGGAACGCAAAGAGCGCACCGGATCGATCGCGGTAGGTCACCGGCCGGACGCTTACTCCCTTGCGCCCGATGGCGCCCTCAAAAACGCCGCGCCACTTTTTCGCGGGCTTCACGATCTATAGAAACGCCAGCTGCGCGCTATATGGTGCGCGCTCCTCGGCGGCTCACCGGACACCGTTGACCATTCCGACCAGGTCACGAATTAGGCGCCGGGCGAGCTGGACGAGGTGGGCAATCTCAGTCGTTTGCCCGCCTCGTAAGCCCATAACTCACGAGCGTGAGCACGGCTAAGTCTACAAGACTCACAAACATCACGGCTAACATAGATCTAAGCAGTGTCGGAACAGCCAACATTAGAATCGACAGAAGGAATACAGCGAAGAGAAGAACTAGCACTAACGCGTGAAGGAAAACCAAGTCTCCGAAGCTGCCTTGGGAGCGATAATATTTGAAATATGGCTTATCTCCGAGTGTGAAAAGAAACGTCGCAATCGTCGCGAGGAAGCCTGCAACCGTAAACGCGTATGAGCTGCCGGTGTTCGCAACAGCCTCAATGTGCTTCCCCGCCAGCTCCGTCACTATCTTCTCCATCTCCTGAGTTCCCATGCTCCAGTAGGTAAGAGCCAATAGCGCCAGAGTCCCCAAAACGAGCAATCCCCGGAAAACCAGATTCATCGTAAAAAGCCCCTTTCTTCACCGCTTCGAGTTTCTCTGCCAAGAGGGTATTCTGATGGAATCGATCGGCAACCTGCTGGATCATTGCGGCCTCAGTTCCCCGCCGAATCGAGTCAGAAAGATGCCCTAGAGTTGCGATATAATACTCGGTTGAGGCCTCGTCGAGCTTTGCCTTAGCGCGAGTTCTGAAAATCTCCAGATCGTCTGCTGGCAGCTTGTCCACAACATCACCGAGGAAACTCTTCATGTTCTTCTTCCGTTTAGGTCGGAGGATGATTTCGACATCCGCGAGTTCGTCATCATCCGAGTTGAAGAAGTCACGGATTCGTTTCGCGAGAGGATTCTCGATTCCGACGCGGATCGAAACATTTGAAACGAAAGTTAGCTTTTTTGCGCTAGCGCGGGAAATCGAGACTCCAAGGGGAAGGAACTCGAGACGGTATTTACCTAATCCAAGCTCATCGAGAAGCTGGTTGATGAAGTAGATGAGCGTAGCCGAACGTGGGCCTCGATCAGTCGATGCAACGCCAATCACATCAGGGCCAACTGCGATATACGCGGCGAAAACGGTCTTTTCGTTTGCCGCCAAATGCTTACTGAGCTCGTCATATGTAAGCGTAGCAGTGTCGATCGCCTTAAGAAGATCATTGTCCCTGGTGGCCAGCAAGGCGTAGACACTAGATCCCTTGGGCTTAACTAGGAACGCATGCTCACCGTCCGGCGTTTTGAACTTATTCTTCCACACAACATCGCTGAAACTACAGAAAGCGGCCAGAAGTGGCTTAATGTTGCAGGGGATGCGCTTTTTGGTGCGCGCATGCCGTTTCCTCAGGAAATAATGGAAGTATCCCAGCTTCATTTCACTTGGTGCTTTTGAGGTTACGATTCTCCGAGCGAGTTTGGTTTATCCGCATTTTATAAACAGTCGTCAGCGGCCGAAAGATCTGGCGGTGCGTCTGCGGGGCGCCGAGGTCGGCGGCCATCTGCACGCGGGATGCGATGGCAGTCGCGGCACACGGTCTACAGATTTTTGTTCAGCCAACTGGACACATCAGCCGACAGATTCCGCCAAGCTCCTTCACCACCGGACGAGATCACAAGCAGCTGGTCATTTGAGTCGATGTGACTGATCAAGACATCCCTGACCTCGACCGCAGTCTTGCCGGTCTGAATCACCCAGAATGACTCGAAGGCGTGGCACCAATTTCCCAATTCTTTGATCGCTGGGATAAGAGACGAGTAGTCGCGTCCGGGGGAATGCAGATCGTAGGATATGATGTATGATTTCATGGGGTATTGGAAGTTTTCGCATACGCGGTTTGGCGCTGCCGCGGTTCAGTTGAGAAACTGCGCAGGAGCATGAACCCGGAGAGGGAACTCGCGGCCGCGCGATTCTTGAGAACCTCGATCGTGTTCGGATCGGCATCGATCAGGAGAACGACCACCTTGCTGAATCCTGTGGCCTGGTACCCGACACACTGCCCGACCAGTCTGTCGGCCTCGCCCTTATCCTTCAGGAGATACTTCAGCTCGAGCGCTATCTTCTCGTTGCTTTGCTCGAGCCCGGTCGAAGCGTTCCCAACAGCGATGTCCGCATGACTGCGCTCTTTGCGGTATTCTTCGATGATCGAGCGGTCGGAGAGGCGACTCCGGAGGTACTTTGCCAGCGCCGTGCGATGGGCGATCTCTGAAGTGTGCTTACCGTCTGGTTGCCAGTCATCGAGGGAGGCCAATACCGAGTCGAGGAACTTCCCCATCGCATAGGCGACGAGGATCACGAGCCCGATACCGGCGATCCACCAACCGAGATTATTCTTCGCCGCGGGCATCGAAGGGGTGGGCATGGGAAAGGAAGTTGATCTAGTGTTCTGCTGGCAAACACGGCCATTATCCGAGACCGGCATCCGGTCGCTCGGCGCTGATGCCTTTGGCGGTTTTCGAGAGGGCCAGGTAGAAGGCATGCGGCTTGGTGAAGACGACGCTGTCCTCGCCGATCCGGTCGAGCGGCAGGTGCGGCACGTTCTCGAAATCCACCAGGATATGGTTGGCCTTCATGGCTGAGGTGACCGGATGGGGAAGTCTCCGATACCGACAGATGGTCAGCACTACAGGCGGGCAAAGGCAAGAGCTCTCATGCCGGAGGAGCGGATGCGCGGAGTATCCGGAGAAACGCAGAAGGGGAATGCGTTTCACGCGCGGACCGGGGACGACGCCCCCGGCTACAGTTTCGGCATCAGTGTCCATCAGTGTGCATCAGTGGTTCCAATTCTGATCTCTGCGCCCTCTGCGCTCCTGCGGTTAACCGCTTCTCCGTAATCTCCTCCGCCTCGGTGCCCTCTGTGACCTGCACGAAATTCCGCTCCCAGGATGCCTGGCTGGTTGCCGCTCCACCGCTCGCCGGAACAATGTTTTCCGCCCGGCCGTGTCCCGATCCGCCTTCGTTCTCTTCGTTACCTTCTGTCGTCTGTCTTCCGCCTTCTGCCGTCCGCTTCCGTCTTCTTCCTCCGCCGCAGCCGCCAGCGCTGGTCTTCGGCCACGATATAGCCGGGGCACTCGGGCGCGCCGCAGCGGCAGGGGTTCGCGGCCCAGTGCCGGAACTTGAAGCCGAGATCTCCTCGCCCTCCGCGATATCGCGGGCGGCCACGATCCAGATGTGGCCGCGCTTCTTCTCCGCGCGGCAGTTCGGCGTACAGGAGTGGTTGATGTACCGACTGATGTTTCCGTGCCGACTCGGGTCGAGGTCGTACCGCTGATTCAATCGGAAGGTCATCGTGCTGCACGCCTCGCCGCGCCGGACGCGCTCGAACCGCTGAGCCTCCAGGTGGGCGCTCTCGGCCTTCGTGATGCGCTCGCCCTTGTACTCGATGACGACGTAGCCGGCTGGGATCGCGACCCGCGCGTACACGTCGTCACCATGTAACGGTGACGGGGCGCGGCGAATCACCCAGGAGGGGGGGCGAGGGGACCGGTGCGGGTGGCGCGGGTGCTCAAGTGGCGGGAGGAAAGTGGTTGGTGTGTCCGCCGAATCAGCAGCTGGGCGCGTTGGGGCACCTTCGAAATGGATGCTCCCTCGCCGGCCAACAGTCGCAGTCGTTCAGCGGATCGGGAATGTGGGAATCAGGAACGAAACCTTCGTCACAGAGAACACGGAGGCGGAGGAGGTCACGGAGAGGATTTAGCCACAAAGAATGCAGAGCGCGCAGAGGATCGGGCGTGGAACCATTCTGCCGTTCGGCAGAACACACTAATGGGCACTAATTTCGGAACCGTGGCCGAGGGCGTCGCCCCCCGGTTCGTTCTGGCGCCTCCTAACTCCTAGCTCCTATCTCCTCTTCCCTTCGTTCGCGGGATCGGTGCGCCGACGCTGGGGCCGATGGTCCTGGGATTGATCCCTCAGACCTTACGTCGGGCCCTGGCCCGTATGGCATGGTGACACTTCATTTTCGGCGCCCCCGGCCGAATCTATGTTCAGGCGGGAGCAACCTCACTCCATCCACACAACGCCCCCGCCATGAAGATCCTCGTCGCCGACGATGAGCCGACTGTTCGTCGGATCATGCAGGCGTTCCTCGAAAAGAACCACCACGAGGTGGTGATTGCCGAGGGCGGCCAGCAGGCGTTCGAGCTGCTCAAGGCGGAGGATGCGCCGCACGTCGCGATCATCGACTGGATGATGCCCGACCTCTCGGGCCCGGAGGTTTGTGCAAAGCTGCGGGAGACCAAGCTGCGCATCCGGCCCTACCTGCTCATGCTCACTTCGAAGAACAGTGAGGCCGATCTGGCCGCTGGTCTCGACGCGGGGGCCGACGATTTCCTCACCAAACCGTTCCGATCGGCGGAGATGCTTGCTCGGCTGCGCGTTGCCGAGCGTTCGATCGACTTTGCGCAGGAGATCCAAGAGCGGCTCGAGGAGTATGAGGTGCTGGTCGAGCGCCACAAGATGCTCGGTGAGATGGCGGCTCGGCCCGCGGTGGAGGGCCCGGCCCCCGCTGCGCCTTTCGCTGCCGCTGCCCCTTCCGCGCCGGCACCCGCGCCGGTCTCCTCGGCCGTGCCCGAACCGCCGTCTGATGCGCCGCCCGCCGCGGCCGCGCCGTTGGCCGGGCTGGGGTTGTCGAGCGACGAGGTGTCGTTCCGCACCGTGCACGCGCTGCGAGAGCTGGGTCTCGACGCCACGGCCACACGCCGTTTGACCGACGCGAGCCGCCCGTACCGCATCTCCTATTCCGCCTGGGTCGGGTTCGTGCTGCCCGAACGCGAGTGTTGGGTGGATCTGCTGCTCGAGGCCGATCCGCTATCGGTGAACACGATCTTCGCGCAGTCGCTCCAGCGCCCGGCCAGCCCCGCGGCGGGCCAGGTGTTCATCGTCGAGGCGCTCACGATCATCGGCTCCTCGCTGCGCGCGATGTTGCAGGGCCGCGGCGGCGAGCCGTTGGCGGCCTACCTCGCGCAGGGGCAGCGGGTCGACCGCACGTATCAGGACGTGCCGGTGGGCGAGGGCGCGACGACCTACTTCTTCGAGGTTGCCGGGGCGGAGCTCGCGCTGACCGTCAGCACGCAGCCGTGCCCGGTGCGGCCGGTGCCAGCGCAGGCGCTGCGCAAGGCGGACCTGCTCGCCGAGTGTTATCCGCCGCCGAGCTGTTCGGAGGTGGCGCTCTTCACTCGCGGCTCGGTCTTGAACGAGCACTACATCGGGAAGCTGACCGCCTTCGGCGAGACCAACAAGGGGTGTCCACCGCTGCAGATCTACAAGCCCACCCCGTTGGCCCGGTTCTTCTTCGCCAAGCCGGGTGCCCGCTGAAGCGGAACGCAGGGACGGCGGCGGAGCAACGGGACAGGTTGCGCGAGCGTCGACCAGATCCGGGTCGATGACCGTATGCGGGGTGCCGCGTATCCCGGTGATCTTCCCTCACTGCTGTCTCCGGCCCGGCTCCGGGCTCTTCGGCACCTTCATTTGTATCGAGATTTCGGCACCATCTGCCGCAGGCGCCAGCGCTGGTCGGCGGCGACGATGTAGCCGGGGCACGCGGGGGCGCCGCAGCGGCAGGGATGGGCGGCCCAGTGCCGGAAGCGAAAACCGTAGTCGAACGAGATCTCCTCGCCGGCGGCGATGTCGCGCGCCGCCACGATCCAGATGTGGCCGCGTTTCTTCTCCGCCCGGCAGTTCGGAGCGCAGGAGTGGTTGATGTACCGGCTCATGTTGCCGTGGCGGCGCGGGTCGATGTCGTACCGCTGGTTCAGCCGGAACGTCATCGTGCTGATGTCGCGCCCGCGTCGCACCTGCTCGAGGCGTCTCGCCTCCCGACGGGCGCTCTCGGCCTTCGTGATGCGCTCGCCCTTGTACTCGATGATGGCGTAGCCCGCCGGAATCGCGACCCGCGCGTACACGCCGTGGCCGTGGATCGGCGAGCGGGAGCGACGAATCACCCAGGCGGGAGGAACGAGCGGATCGGTTCGGACAGTGCGGGGGCTCAAGCGGCGGAGTGGGTTGGTCGGGTCGTTGCCCGCCGAGTGAGCAGGTAGGGCCGCTCGGGTCACCCCCGAAATATTCGGGTTGGGGCAGAAGCTCTCTGCGACCTTTCGTCGGTTTCGGGGTGCTGGAAGAAGAGCCCCCATGAAACTCCTCCTTTCGCTTCTTCTGTGGACGCTGCTGCTGGTGCTATGCTGGCCGCTCGCGCTGCTGTTCCTGTTCTGCTTTCCGCTGCTCTGGCTCCTGGCGATCCCGTTCCGAGTGGTAGGCGCGGCAATCGAGGCGCTGCTGGCGTTGGTGCGGGCGCTGTTGTTCCTTCCCGCGCGGTTGCTCGGCGGGTGAGGCACGGAGGCGGGGAGGCGAGCGCGACTCGCCGCGCGCGCTCACAAAACAAAAGCGCCGGTCCATGACGGACCGGCGCAAAAGGCGCGACTCTGCTGTTGCGCGAAGCGGGAGTGGTCAGAGCACGTTGCCGACGTAGCTCTGGAGGGAACGCACGCCGACCCGTTTCTGTTTCATGGCCTTGATGCCACGGAGCGCGGCGAAGGCGCCGGCGATGGTCGTCATGATCGAGATGTTGTTGGCGACCGCGGCGGTGCGGATCTTGTTCTCGTCCTGGCGGGGCATCATGCCGGAGGGCGTGTTGATGATGAGCTGCATCTGGCCGTTCTTGATCATGTCGATCACGTTCGGGCGGCCTTCGTCGAGGCGCGGGATGCGGGTGACTGGCACGCCGTGTTCCTGCAGGACTTTGGCGGTGCCGGAGGTCGAGTAGATGCTGAAGCCGACGGCGACGAGCTGGCGGCCGAGATCGACGGCGCGCTGTTTGTCGGCGTCCTTCACGGAGAGGAAGACGTTGCCCTGGAGCGGGAGCGACGGCTTGGCGGCCATCTGTGTCTTCGCAAAAGCGATACCGAGGTCGTCGTCGAGGCCCATGACCTCGCCGGTGGAGCGCATCTCGGGCCCGAGGAGGATGGTGGCGCCGGGGAAGCGGTTGAAGGGGAACACGGCCTCCTTCACGCACCAGTGGCGCGGGGTGAGTTCGCGGGTGAAGCCGAGCTCGGCGAGTTTCTTGCCGGCCATGCACTTGGCGGCGAGTTTGGCGAGCGGCTGGCCGATCGCCTTGGAGACGAACGGGACGGTGCGGGAGGCGCGCGGGTTCACCTCGAGGACGTAGAGGTCGTTGTCCTTGATCGCGAACTGCACGTTCATCAAGCCGACGACGTTGAGGGCCTTCGCGAGCGCGATGGTGGCGGTGCGTACCTGCTCGAGCATGGCCTTCGAGAGGGTGTGCGGGGGCATGACCATGGCGGCGTCGCCCGAGTGCACGCCGGCGAACTCGATGTGCTCGAGCATGCCGCCGATGATGGCGGTCTCGCCGTCGGCGATGCAGTCGACATCGAGCTCGTGGGCGTCCTCGAGGAACTTGTCGATGAGGACGGGCTTGTCGGGCATGACCTCGAAGACCTGACGGATGACCGCGCGCATCTCCTCGATGCTGTAGAGGATGAACATGCCGCGGCCGCCGAGCACGAAGGAGGGGCGGAGGAGCACCGGGAAGCCGAGCTCGTTCGCGTGCTTGAGCGCCTCCTCCTCGGTGAGGGCGGTGCGGTTGGCGGGCTGCTTGAGGTTGAGCTTGTTGAGGATGCCGGCGAAGAGCTTCCGGTCCTCCGCGAGCTCGATCGATTCGGGGCTGGTGCCGATCACATTCACGCCGTTGGCCTTGAGCGCGGTGGCGAGGTTGAGCGGGGTCTGGCCGCCGAACTGCACGATGACGCCCTGGCACTGCTCCTGTTCGTAGATCTCGAGGACATCCTCGAGGGTGAGCGGCTCGAAGTAGAGGCGGTCGGAGGTGTCGTAGTCGGTGGAGACGGTCTCGGGGTTCGAGTTGACCATCACGGTCTCGAATCCGAGCTCGCGGAGGGCGAAGGAGGCATGGACGCAGCAGTAGTCGAACTCGATGCCTTGGCCGATGCGGTTCGGGCCGCCGCCGAGGATCATGATCTTCGGGCGGGAGCTGCGGATGACCTCGTTCTCGTCGCCGTATGACGAATAGTAGTACGGGGTGAAGGCCTCGAACTCGGCGGCGCAGGTGTCGACGAGCCGGTAGGTGGTCTTCACCCCCAGCTTGCGGCGGTGTTCGCGCACGGTCTTGAGCGGGGCGCCGCAGAGGTGGGCGAGCTGCGCGTCGGAGAAGCCGGCGGACTTCACGCGGCGGAGCGTGGTGGCGTCGAGGTCGGCGAGGAGCTTGGTCTTGAGCATCTCCTCCATCTCGTGGATCTCCCTGAGCTGGGTGAGGAACCACGGGTCGATGGCGGTGATGTCGAAGATGCGCTCGACGGAGAAACCGGCCATGAAGGCGTAGCGGATGTAGAAGACGCGTTCGGCGTTGGGCGTGCCGAGCTTTGCGATGATGGTCTGCTCGTCCGGGGGTGTGCTGTCGCCGAGCTTGCCGCCGCCGCCGAAGCCGCGGGCGCCGATCTCGAGGGAGCGGAGGGCCTTCTGGAACGACTCCTTGAAGGTGCGGCCGATCGCCATCGCTTCGCCCACCGACTTCATCGCGGAGGTGAGGGTGGAGTTCGAGCCCGGGAACTTCTCGAAGGCGAAGCGCGGAATCTTCGTCACCACATAGTCGATCGTGGGCTCGAAGCTGGCGGGCGTCTCCTTGGTGATGTCGTTGCGGATCTCGTCGAGCGAGTAGCCGACCGCGAGTTTCGCGGCGATCTTGGCGATCGGGAAGCCCGTGGCCTTGGAGGCGAGCGCGGAGGAACGGGAGACGCGCGGGTTCATCTCGATCACGACCATGCGGCCGGTCTTCGGATCGAGGGAGAACTGGATGTTGGAGCCGCCGGTCTCGACGCCGATCTCGCGGATGACGGCGAAGGAGGCGTCGCGCATCGCCTGATACTCCTTGTCGGTGAGGGTCATCGCCGGCGCGATCGTGATCGAGTCGCCGGTGTGCACGCCCATCGGGTCGAAGTTCTCGATGGAGCAGATGACGACGCACTGGTCCTTGTGGTCGCGCATGACCTCCATCTCGTATTCCTTCCAGCCGAGGAGGCATTCCTCGATGAGGACCTCGTGGGTGGGCGAGGCCTCGAGGCCGCCCTGGACGATGGTGTCGAACTCCTCGCGGTTGTAGGCGATGCCGCCGCCGGTGCCGCCGAGCGTGAACGAGGGGCGGATGATGAGGGGGAAGGTGCCGATGGCGTCGGCCGCGGCGCGCGCGGCATCGAGCGTGTGCACGGTGCGGGACTTGGCGACGTCGAGGCCGATCTTGAGCATCGCGTCCTTGAAGAGTTGGCGGTCCTCGCCCTTGGCGATGGCGGGCGGTTTGGCGCCGATCATCTCGACCCCGTGTTTCTCGAGGATGCCGAGCTTGTGCAGCTCCATCGAGAGGGTGAGGGCGGTCTGGCCGCCGAGGGTGGGGAGGAGGGCGTCGGGCTTCTCGACTTCGATGATACGCTCGAGCATCTCCACCGTGAGCGGCTCGATGTAGGTGACGTCGGCGAACTCCGGATCGGTCATGATCGTGGCCGGGTTGGAGTTCACGAGGACGACGCGGTAGCCTTCCTCCTTCAGGGACTTGCAGGCTTGGGTGCCGGAATAGTCGAATTCACAGGCCTGCCCGATGATAATGGGCCCTGCGCCGATGATGAGGATGGTTTCGAGGTCGGTGCGCTTCGGCATGGCAAAATTTCGCGGAGCGTGAAAAGCGCCGAAGGGCGGCGCAAGCGGGAAGTCGGTACCGGTGGGCCGCCGCTCGTGCCCGCCGGCTGCGGCCAAGGGGAAACCCGTCCGTGCCGGGAGGAGCGTGCGCCGGGCGCGCGCTCGCTCAGGAACCGATGCGCGCGGCGTCGACGCCGAGGATCTTCGCCGCCTTGGCCTTGTCGCCGCGACACGCGCGCAGCACCCGCTCGACGTACGCCTTCTCCTCGTGGGCGAGGAAATCGGCCAAGGATGGAAGATCCTTCAGGTCGCGGAAACGTTCGGGGAGCTGCGCCGCCGTGATCGTTTTTGCTTCGGCTTCGGAAACGACGGCCGAGACGATCTGGCTGAGTTCGGAGATGTTGCCCGGCCAGCGGTACGCGGAAAGGGCCGCGATGGCGTCGGGGGCGAACTCCACCTGTTTGGTGTCGAAGTTGGGATTTTGGACGGAGGTGGCGAAGTTCTTGAGGAGCTGCGGAAGGTCCTCGATCCGCTCACGTAGAGCCGGGAGCATCAGCGGAAGCGCGCCGATGCGGTAGAAAAGTTCGTCGTGGAACTTGCCCTGATCGATGAGTTTCTCGAGATCTTCCGTGCTCGAACAGCAGAGGCGGAAGCCGGAGCCGGCGGTGCGGAGGACCCCCACAAGCGCCTTCTGCACGGGCAGCGGCATGGCGTTGATGTCCTCAAGGAACAGCGTGCCGCCTTTGGCCTGCTCGATCCACGGGCCGCCTTGGCTTTGTGCGCCGATGAGACCCTCCTGGATCTCGCTTTCCGGGACGAGTGAACAGTCGAAGCGCACCAAGGGGCTGCCCGGCGGGTTTCCCTGAGCATGGATGAGCTCGGCGATAACCCGTTTGCCGGTGCCGGGCTCGCCGATGATCAGGACCGGAGTCTTGGAACTGGTGAGCTTCTTGATTTGGGGGCCGATCTTCTTGATCTTCTTGCTCTCGCCGACGACGAATGCCTCGAGCTGGTCGGCCGCCACCGTTTCCTCCGCATGGGCGGTGCCGGGCGAGGGCGCCTGCGCCTTCTTCGCCCGGGTGACACCGAGCTTCTTGAACTCGACCCCGCGTTTGAGCGCAGAGATGAGTTCGTCCACCTTGAAGGGCTTCTGAAGAAAATCGAAGGCGCCGAGTTTCAACGCATCGAGCGCATAGGCCGCACTCGCGTAGGCGGTCATCACGATCACGACCGCATGCGGATCATGTTTCTTGAGCTCCCGGAGCAGCGTGATGCCGTCCATCGGCTTCATCTGCACATCGACCAGCACGAGGTCGAATTTCTCGGCCTTGTAGCGTTCCAACCCCTTGCTTCCATCGGTCGCGAAAGCCGCCGTGAAGCCGATGGGCTGGATGACGGCCTCCAGCATTTCGTGGATGGAAGTCAGGTCGTCGACGATGAGGACCGAAGGCATGATGCGAGGTAACGGAAGGGGAGCGACCGGTGCAAGCCCGGGGCGGAGGCGCCGGCGGCCGAGAGTGCGTCAGTTGCCGCCGACCACGTTCGCCATGTTGAAGATCGGAAGGAACATTGCCATCACGATGCCGCCGACGAACACGCCGAGGAAGCAGATCAGCAGGGGCTCGATGAGGGAGGTCAAAGCGGCAACGGTGGCATCCACCTCGGTGTCGAAGAAGTCGGCGACCTTGCTCATCATGCCGTCGACATTGCCGGTGGATTCGCCCGCTCGGACCATGTGTTTCATCATGGGTGGAAAATAGGGATTGGTCGCGAGAATATCGGAGATCTGCCCGCCTTGGCTGATGTGTTTGGCGATGTCGGAGCAGGCCTTCTCGACCTGGGTTCGGCCGCTCGAGGCGGCGACGATCTCGAGTGTACGCAGAATCTGGACTCCCGAGCGCATGAGGGTCGCGTAGGTGCGGCAAAAGCGGGAGAGCGCGATTTTGTGCGAGAGGGGCCCGAAAATCGGAGCCCGGTGTACGAGGTTGTCCTTGAACTCGCGGCCCTTGGGGGTGGCGGTGAACTTGCCCCACACTTTCCAGGCAATGTAGAGCACGACGCCGATGTGCAGGATACTGGGTTTGAGGAAAAACCCGCTGATGCTCGAAAAATCGGGTTTTAGGAAGTTGCTGACGTCGATCAGCATCTGGGTGGGGAGTGGCAGTTCCGACCCAAACCCGGCAAACATTTCTGCGAATACGGGGATGACGAAGACGAGCAGCACATTCACCAGCACTACCGCCAAGGCGATGACCGCGATCGGGTAGGCCATGGCCGATTTGACCTTCTTCGTGAGCTTCACCGTCGACTCGAAGTACGCGGCGACCTTCTGGAGAATCTCAGCCAGATTGCCCGAGGCTTCGCCGGCTTCGACCATCGAGATGAACAACGAGTTGAAGCCCTTCGGGAACTTCTTCACCGCGGCCGAGAACGAGCTGCCGGCGGAGATCTCCAGCCGTACTTCCCGGATGATGACGCGGAAGACCGGGTTCTCCATCTGCTCCTGCAACGCCTCCAACGAGGCGACCAGCGGCAGGCCGGCGGCGAGCAGCGCGGCCAGCTGGGCCGTGAAGATCGCGAGCGCCTCGAGCGGGATCTTGTAGTTCTTCGCCTTCTTCTCGTAGGCCTTCTGTTTGGCGAGCGATTGCGACGCCATGAAGCTCAGCTTCGGCGCACCGGCCGAGGTGCGTGGGGACGCCGCAGTGGAGGGGGAGGCCGAGGACAGAAATGCCATGGTACGAAAGGCAGGGGTTAGTGTGGGTCGAATTAGCCGGGCGCGGGAAGTTCGTGCAATCCCCCATCGGTAAATTCCTTCTGAACAAAAATCAGGAATTCTCCCCGGGCCGCTTTTCGCAGGTTCTTCAACAACCCGGGACACGGCTCGGCCGCACGCCGGGCGGCCGCTGCTGATCGGTGGTCACCTCTCCCGGGTCGGCCCGCCGCACGGGACCCGCTGGTACCGGTACCAAACGCCGCCGGAAACGATCAACCCGCGCGCCGCTCCGAATCGCCGGACTGGGCGCGGCGACTGGCACGCCAGTTGTCGCGGTGCTTGCGGATCCAATCGAGCAGCGCGCGCTCGAACCCGATGTCATACCCGAGCCGCTCCGATTCGAGCCACTTGTGCTTCAGGATCTCCTCCCGCTCGGCGAGGAACTCCTGATAGAGACTCGACTGCTTCACGAAGTCGCGATTCTCGGATGATCGGGGAGCGGGATTCATGCTCGGTGAGTCTACGAGGCGAGCTGCAGCTGCCTCCGGCCTTCTGCGCTGATCAAACCCGGATGCCATGCCGGCTCCCAGACAATCTCCACCCGTACAGTCCGCACGCCGGGGATTGCCTGCACCTTCCGCTGCACCTCACCCACGATCGAGTGCGACATCGGGCATCCCGCGGAGGTCAGAGTCAGGCGGACGCGCACCTCGGTGCCCCCATCAGGCGATGCCGCCATCTCCACCCCGTAGACCAGGCCCAGATCGACGAGGTTCACGGGGATCTCCGGGTCGCGACAGGTTCGCAACGCCGCGAAGATCTCTTCGGTGGTGGGCTGCATTTCGTCGGGGATGCTAGGGCAAGTCAGGGGTGTGTCAAAGCTTGGCTTTCCCCAAAACGCCGGTTCAGGCGAGTTGGGCCAATAACGCCAGCGCGAGCGAGCGATAGGCCTGGGCCCCGGGGTGTTGCGGATCGGCTACGACCAGCGGTGTTCCCGCGTCGCCCGCGGCGCGAATCTCGGCGTAGAGCGGAATCTGTCCCAGCACCGAAGTTCCCAGCTGCTCGGCCGTGCGGGCGCCGCCGCCCTCACCGAAGAGCGCGGTGCGATGGCCGGCGGAGTCTTCGAACCAGCTCATGTTCTCCGCCACGCCGAGGATCGGAACGTTCACCTGATTGAACATCGAGCCGCCTCGCGCGGCCACCTGGGTTGCGGCGAGTTGCGGCGTCGTCACGATTATCGCCCCGTCGAGCGGGATCGTCTGGGCGAGGGTGAGCTGGGCGTCGCCGGTGCCGGGCGGCAGGTCGACCACCAGCACATCAAGCTCTCCCCAGAGCACGTTCTGGATGAAGTTCCGGATCGCGGAGGTGATCATCGGGCCGCGCCACACGACGGGCGTGTCCTCGGTGATCAACAACCCCATCGACATCACCTTAACGCCGTGGGCCGACAAAGGCACGAGCATCTTCTGCTCCTCGAGCAAACCCGGTCGCTGCCCCGCAAGCCCCATCATCAAGGGCACCGAGGGCCCGTGGATATCGCAGTCCATCAACCCCACGCCGCGGCCCCCGCGGGTGGCCAGCTCCTGCGCGAGCGCGCACGCGAGATTCACCGCGAGCGTGCTCTTGCCCACGCCGCCCTTGCCGCTCGCCACCGCGATGATCTTCCGCACGCCGCCCAACGGGGCGCCGGCGCCGGGCGTGGCGGCCGCAGACTGCATGGGCCGGGGCGCGGCCTTCGGCGCGGCCACGGCGATATCGACGATGATCTCGCGCACGCCGGCCCGGCCGCGCAGCAACGCCTCGATGTCCTGGCGCAGCTGCCGCGGCACCTGCGCGTCGGCGGTGGTGAGCTGTAGCGAAATCTTGGCGACTCCGTCGATCAGCGCCGCCCCCCGGACCAGCCCGAACGACACGATGTCGCGGCTGAAGCCGGGATATTTCACCTGTTTGAGAAGATCCTTGAGTTCGTCGGGAGACACGGCGGGAACAACGGTGGTTTGCCGGCGTCAACTGCCTTGCCAAGCGCCGGCGAAATGTGCGGAGTGCACCTTGGTGCCGCCGGAGGTCCTGTAAACCAAATTTGCCGGCGGCGCGGCAGCCCTGTTCCCATCATGTTTCGCACTCTCGTTTCCCTTCTCCTGACCGGCGCGTTGGCGGTCTCGGCCGCGGCGCAGACGGTCCTCAAGGATGTCGTGCTCGACGGCTCGAACCTGCGCACCAAGGCGATCCGGATCACCGGCGCTCCCGAGCTCACCGGGCCGGCGACGGCCGCGTTCAAGACGCACGGTGCCTTCCGCGTGGTGGCGAGCGATGCCGCCTACACCCTCAACTTCACCCCCGCCGGAAACGCGCAGGTGCGGCTCGAGATCACGGCGGGCGGGCGTTCCATCGTCAACCAGACCGTCGGGGGCACGAGCAATCGCAACGCGCTCTTCCGCGCCGCCGACCTTGCGGTGCAGCAGATCACCAACCTGCCGGGCTACTTCGCCGGCAAGATCACCTTCATCAGCGAGCGGACCGGGAATCGCGAGGTCTACACTTCGGATCTGTTCCTCGGCGAAGCCACGCAGGTCACGCACGACCGCGCGCACGCGCTCTCGCCCCGCTGGTCGCCGGACGGATCGCGCATCATCTACACGAGCTTCTTCCGCTCGGGCTCGCCCGACATCTTTGTCATGAGTCCCGGCTCCGGGCAGCGAACGCCGTTCGCGGATTTCAAGGGTACGAATTCCGGCGGGCGGTTCAGTCCCGATGGCTCGCGCGTTGCAGCGGTGCTCTCCGCGGCGGGCAACCAGGAGATCTTTATCGGCACCGCCCACGGTCGGCCGTTCCGGCGCCTGACCAACTCCCCCGGCGTCGAAGCGAGCCCGTGCTGGTCGCCGGACGGCTCGCGCCTGGTCTTCACCTCCGATCGCGGCGGCCGGCCCGCGCTCTACACGATGTCCGCCGCCGGCGGCCCGATGACGCCGCTGCCCACCAACATCAGCGGCTATTGCGCCGAGCCGGACTGGAGCCGTGCGAAACCGAACCTGATCGCGTTCACCTGCGCGGTGGCGGGTGGGTTCCAGATCGCCGTCTACGACATGAGCACCCGGCAGTCGCGGATCATCACGAGCGGCGGCTCGGGGACCGACTACCTCGAGCCGGTCTGGCTGGCCGACGGTCGCCACATCCTGTGCACGAAGCGCGCGGGCGCCTCGCGGCAGCTTGTGATCGTGGATGCCGAGAGCCAGGCGCGGAACTTCCGCGCGGCGGTGATCAGCCCGGCCTCGCTCGGCCAGGTCTCCCAGGCGAACTACCTGAAACGCTGACGTATCCGCCAACTGCTGCCGCAGGCGCGGCGGGGAATGGCGCAACGAAAAGCCGCGCGAATCGCTCGCGCGGCTTTGTCGTATGGCGGGGCTTCAGCAGCCCAGGGAAATGCTCACTTGAGCGCGGCGAGGTAGTTGGCCTCGGCGGCGTCCCAGTTCACGACGTTCCAGAACGCCGCGACGTAGTCGGGCCGGCGATTCTGGTAGTTGAGATAGTAGGCGTGTTCCCAGACATCGAGGCCGATGACCGGCTTGCCTTCGAAACCCGCGACGGCCTTGCCCATGAGCGGGCTGTCCTGGTTGGCGGTGGAACCGACCGCGAGCTTCTTGTCCGCGCCGACGACGAGCCACGCCCAGCCGGAGCCGAACCGCGTCGTCGCCGCCTTCGCGAACTCCTCCTTCAGCTTGTCGAAGCCGCCGAAGGTGGCGTCGATGGCCGCGGCGAGCTGGCCCTTCGGGGTGCCGCCGGCGCCCGGGCCGAGGATCTGCCAGAAGAACGAGTGGTTGGCGTGGCCGCCGGCGTTGTTGCGGACCGGGCCGCGGATCGCTTCCGGCACCTTCGAGAGATCGGCGATCAACGTGAGCACGTCGAGCGCCGCGAGCGCGGGCTGGTCCTTGAGCGCGTTGTTTGCGTTGGTGATGTAGGCCTGATGGTGCTTGCCCCAATGGATCTCCATCGTGCGCGCATCGATGTGAGGCTCGAGGGCGTTGAATGCATAGGGCAGCTTCGGCAGTTCGAATGGCATGGTAGTTTTCTGATTCAGGGTTGGTGGATGGCGCGGACAGTGTCGCCGGCCCGCGGCGACGTCAACCGACGCCGAGGATTTGACGCCGGCGCTTATGGCGTCGCACGGCAGGATAAGCCCTTTCCGCGAGACGGCTACTGCGGCGCAGCCACGGTGTCGTCGGCCGCGCCGCCGCCGGGCGTGGACCGTTTCAGGCGGAAATAGGCCTGCAGCAACTCCCGGCACTCCGCCTCGAGCACACCGGACTCGCGGAGCGGGCGGTGGTTCACGCGGGGGAGGGCGGCCAGATCGGTCGCGCCGCCGAGGCAACCCATCTTGGGATCGGGCACGGCGAAGATCACCCGCTTGATCCGCGACATGATCGTCGCGCCCGAACACATCGGGCAGGGTTCTTTGGTGACGTACAGCGTCGCCCCCTCGAGCCGCCAATCGCCGATCGCGCGCGCGGCCTGGGTGATCGCGAGGATCTCCGCATGCGCAGTGGGATCGTCGGAGTGCTCGACCTGGTTGTGGGCGGCGCCGACGATCTCCCCGCCGCACTCGATGATCGCCCCGATCGGGACCTCGTCCTCGCGCCACGCGTCGATCGCCTGGTTGTACGCCAAGCTCATGAAGAAGCGCTCGTCCCGATACAGTTGGGAAAGGTGCAGCTTCGTGAAGGGACACTCGAGGGGGGCGGAGGGGCGGTCGCTCATGGTTTGCGCGGCGGAATGGAGCCTTGACTTACCGGGGCGCGGACGGGCATTCAATGGCTTTAACGCAAGCTCCTGCACACGACACGCATGCATTTCCATCTTCTCGCTCCCGCCCATGGCTGACGACAAATCGATCGAGGTTGAAGGCAAGATCGTCGCCGTGCTTCCGGGCACGATGTTCCGCGTTGAGTTGACCAACGGCCATGTCGTGCTCGCCCACATCTCGGGCAAGCTGCGCAAGCATTTCATCAAGATCATGGCCGGCGACATGGTGCGCATGGAGATGAGCCCGTACGACCTGGAGAAGGCGCGCATCACCTATCGCGTGCGCACCCAGGCTCCGGCGGGCATGCCGCCGCATCGGCGCCGGTGAGCCGCTGCCGGGCGCAATGCCATGCCCGGCCGGACCGACAGGCCTTCCTCGCCGGCGGCGCCACCGCCGCTTCCCGCTGAGTTGCGGGATCGGATCGACGCCTTTCTGGCGTTTGTCCAACTGGAACGCGGTCTTTCCGCGAACACCGTCGCGGCCTACGAAACCGACCTCCTTCAGTTCGCCCAGACCCTGAAATCCGGGGGGATTACAAACTGGGCGGCGGTGCTGGGCAACCATGTGTCGGACTGGCTCTATCGGCTTTCCAACGCAGACATCGCAGTCTCCAGTTTGGCGCGAAAACTCTCCGCCGTGCGCATGCTGGCCCGCTTTCTGGTGAAGGAAAACGTTTGCCGTACGGACTTTACGGAGTTGGTGGAGGGCCCGAAGGTGGTGCGACGACTGCCTGCCACGCTGAGCATCGCGGACATGAGAAAGCTCCTCGCGGCTCCCACTTCGGGCACTCCCCACGGGCTGCGGGACCGCGCCATCCTTGAACTGTTCTATTCAAGCGGTCTGCGCGTGTCCGAGTTGGCGGCCCTCACTCTGCAACAAATCGACCTCACGCAGGGATTTGTGCGCGTTTTCGGCAAAGGCGCGAAGGAGCGCGTGGTGCCGGTCGGGACGCAGGCCGCAGAGGCGGTTGCCACTTACCTCGCCGCGGGTCGTCCAGGGTTGGTGAAACCGCGGACCGGAAGCGCGGTTTTCTTGTCGGAACGGGGGCAGGCGATTTCGCGCAAGACGGTGTGGGCCCTGATCAAAGGGTACGCGGAGAAGGTCGGTATTCCGCAGAACGTTAAGCCTCATCTACTTAGGCATTCGTTTGCCACGCATCTGTTGGCCGGTGGCGCTGATTTAAGGGCGATCCAAGAGATGCTGGGGCACGCCGATATCGGCACCACCCAGATCTACACCGCGGTCGAGACATCCCGGCTCACCGAGCAACACGCCCGCTACCACCCACGGGGCCGCTAGGAAAATCGCGGCTTGTCGGAGCCGTAGGTGCGGGTACTTGTCCGCGCCCCGCCTGTAAAAAGGCGGTCAAGTCCAGTGCCAGGGGTCACCCCAGCCAGTGGCCACGAAACACCGAACCAGAAAGACACCGTATGATCCGACAAACAATCCGACTCCTGATGGCTGTGATGCTTGTGTGCCTTGCCGCCAGCCTTCGCGCCGGCGAGCAATGGGAAACGCTTCAGGCCATCCACCTGATCGAGAACCCGCAGAACAGCCCGCGCCCGGGAGCCCATGGTGAGTTGGGAGCCTACCAATTCCGCCAATCCACGTGGCGGATGCACTCCCGCGCTCCGTTCCGCAACGCCCTCGTCCGCAGCCACGCGGACCGGGTCGCCGTCGCCCATTACGACTGGCTCGTCCGGGAACTCCGGCGCAACGGCGTACGCCCCACCGCCTACACCATCGCCCTCGCCTGGAACGCCGGCCTCACCGCCGCCGTCTCCGGCCGCGCCCCGCGGTCCAGCCATCATTATGCGCAACGGGTGGTGAACATCGCCGACGAGCTCCGCCGCGCGACCATCGCATCCTCGATCGCTTCGCGGGCGCCGATGAAGCCGATCATCCTCACGCCGTGAGCGCGGCGGCCTCGCGCCACCTACTCCGCCAGCAATTCGCCCTGCACCGCCTTCGGTGGTGCGGGGTTTTTCTTTTCCGGCTTCGCGTTCAGGTGCCGCGGGGGCCGCGCCACCTTTGCCGACATCGCGCTCTCGCGGTCCGCGACGATCCGCGTGCACATCGCCTGCACGTGCATCTTCAGCCAACGCCCGGTGGGACTCGCCGGCGTGTAGTCCGCGGGCCCGTAGTGATCGATGCGCCCCACTTGCCGCAGTCGGTCGTTCTGCTCGAACTCGGCCATGTTGTCGGGGTTGTAGACCGCATATGCCTTGCCCCCGTTTTTCTTCACCACCGAGAAACACGGCACGTCGCTCGGGCCGTCGGCGATGTAGATCATGTTCTGGAACGGGATCCGCCGGTCCTCCGGCGCGATGTTGGCGTTCACGTCGATCTCGGGATTCTTGTTCGTGCCCTTGTTGATCTCGAACAGCGCACGCGTCTTCGTCGTGTTGTCGATGAGCGTGCCGATCTGCGCGATCTCCGCCTCGGCCTCGATCTCGAACTCCTTCTGGCCCACGAAACCCGGCGGCAGCGGATTCTCGATGAACTCGCACGCCCAGATCCCATCCACATGCGGCGCCATCGCACTCCCGTGGATCATCTCGGCCAGTCCCGTGCTCACCACGTAGTGCTCGAGCTTGATCTCGTGCTTCTGGAACTCCGGCTTTTCCCGCACCCACTCGCGCGCCGCCGGGAAGAACTCCGGCAAACCCGGGTACAACCGGATCTCGCGCCCGCATTCGCGCAGGATCTTGTTGTTCAACCCCGCCATGCGCCCGTGCTTCACGTAGGTCAGCAGATGGTTGAGGTAGCCGTTCTCCCCCGAGACATGGTAACCGCGTCTCCGATACTCCTCGATCATCGCGTTGGTCTCGGCCCAGAAGTCCTGGTCCACGATCCCGTACCGCCGGAACAGCGGCGCCTGCATGTACTCGGGGATGAGCGTCTTGTCGAAGTCCCAGATGCAGGCGATGATGTTTTGGGTGAACAACGTGGTGGCCATGGGCGAGGGAAGGGCGCCGCGGACCGGCCGCGGCCTTGCGTCCGCCGCAGAAAAACCCCATGCCCTCCGCTCCGCAACGTACATTTTCCCGGCCCGCCGCCCAATGCCCGCACTGCCCGACATCGCGCCTTTCCGCCGACGCAAAGAGGAGCTCGACGCCCAGATGGCCGATCCGGGTTTCTACGCCAACCCGCGCCTCGCCGCCGAGGTCACCCGTGAGAACCAGCGTCTCGCCGCGCTCCTCGAAAAACACGCCGAGTGGCAACGCCTCGGCCGCGACCTCGCCGAGAACACCGCCCTCACCAAGGACGCCGCGGCCGATGCCGACCTGCGCGAGCTGGCCGCCGCCGAGCTGCCCGTCCTCGCCGGCCGCCGCGACGCGCTCGAGCGCGAGGTGCTCGTGGCGATGATTCCGCCGGAGCCCACCGACTCGCGCAACACCGTCTTCGAGATCCGCGCCGGCACCGGCGGCGAGGAGGCCGCGCTCTTTGCCGCGGAGCTCGCCCGCATGTACCAGCGCTACGCCGAGGGCCGCGGCTGGAAGGTCGAACCGCTCTCCACCAGTCCTAGCGAGCGCGGGGGCTGCCGCGAGACGATCTTCCTCGTCTCCGGTTCCGAGGTCTACAAGCAGCTCAAGTTCGAGAGCGGCGTCCATCGCGTCCAACGCGTCCCGCTCACCGAGGCCAACGGCCGTATCCATACTTCCACCGTCACCGTCGCCGTGTTGCCCGAGGCCGAGGAGGTCGACGTGAAGATCGACCCCCAGGATCTCGAGATCACCGTGCAACGCGCGAGCGGCCCCGGCGGCCAGGGCGTGAACACCACCGACTCCGCCGTACGCATCATCCACAAGCCCACCGGCCTGATGGTCTACTGCGCCGACGGCCGCTCCCAGCTCAAGAACAAGGCCAGCGCGATGTCCGTCCTGCGCTCGCGCCTGCTTCAGGCGGAGCAGGAGAAGGAACGTGCGAAATACGCCGCCCAGCGCCGCAGCCAGATCGGCACCGGCGACCGGTCCGAGCGTATCCGCACCTACAATTTCCCGCAGAGCCGCTGCACCGACCACCGCATCGGCTTCACGCTCCACAGCCTCCCGCAGATCATGGAGGGCGGCCTCGACCCGCTCATCGCCGAACTCCAGCGGGTCGACTTCGAGGAGCGTTTCGCCGCCCTCACCGGCCAGCCCGTCGCCGCCCGCCGCCGCGACGACGACGCGGACTGACCTCGTTCTCCGGAGTTGCGCCAGAAGCTAACGAAGAGAACGAAGAACCGAACTGAACCCCACCCGCCTCCCTCATTCTTCCCCCGTCGTTCTCTTCGTTTCCTTCTGTCGCTCTCCGTCTTCCGTGCGCCGATTCCTGATTCCCTGAGTTCCAGATTCTCCGTCTTCCGAATTCCAGCTCCCACCTTCTAGCTCCTAAATTCTTCGATTTTCCCGTGCAGCCCCTCCTCGACATCGTCCGCAAGACCACCGACTTCTTCCGTGCGAAGGGGATCGAGAACGCGCGGCTCGAGGCCGAGGTGCTCGTCGCCCACGCGCTCGGGCTCAGGCGCATGGACCTCTACCTGCAGTTCGAGCGTCTGCTCACCGACGCCGAGCTCGACGCCGTCCGCCCGCTCGTCAAGCGCCGTGGCCAGCGCGAGCCGCTCCAGCACATCCTCGGCGAGACGGACTTCTTCGACCTCAAGCTCAAGACCGACCGCCGCGGCCTCATCCCGCGCCCCGAGACCGAGCTCCTCCTTGAGTTCGCCACCAAGGAATTCGAGTCCGCGCCCGGCCGTATCCTTGATCTGGGAACTGGGACCGGCGCCATCGCCCTCGCGCTCGCCAAGTTCTGGCCCGACTCCGCCGTCGTGGCCGTCGACCGCAGCGCCGACGCGCTCGCGCTCGCCCGCGAGAACGCCGCGAAGCTCTCCCTCTCCGACCGCGTCGAGTTCCGCGAGTCCGACTGGTTCGCCGCCCTCGCCGGCGAGCCGCCGTTCCAGCTCATCGTCTCCAATCCCCCGTACCTCACCGCCGCCGAGGTCGCCGCCGCCGAACCCGAGGTGCGCGACCACGATCCCCGTGGCGCCCTCGTCGCCGAGCGCGACGGCCGCGCCGATCTCGAGGCGATCATCCGCGGCGCGCCGGCGTTCCTCGCTTCCGGCGGACTGCTCGCGCTCGAGACCGGCATCGCCCAGCACGCCGCGTTGATGGAGTTCGCCCAGCCGTTCGGATACGCGGCGATCGAATCGAAACGCGACCTCACCGACCGCGAGCGCTTCCTGCTCCTGCGCCGGTAGGGTGCTTCTCGAACGCGGCCTTGTCTTCTGGTGCTTCAGCAAGGTCCCGCCTGCCGCCTGTGGAGGCCCAGCCGGATGGGGAGGGCGTCGGCGGATGGCTGCCGCAGGAACGCTCCCACGCGTTCGAAACCGAGGGTGCCGTGGAACTTCTGGCTGGCGTGGTTGCAATGCGGTGACTCGACGATCGCCGCCAGAAGCGGCCGGTCCGCGATCTGCTCGAAAAGACGCGCGTAGAGCGCTTGAGCGATGCCTCGCCGCCTCGCCTGCGGCGAGACGGCGATCTTCTCGACGTAGCAGAACGGCTCGTTCGGCCGTGAGGCGGTCTCGCTCGTCAAGTGGAGCAGCCAGCTGGCGTGTCTGGCCACAAGCGGCGAGTCGTGGAGGTACGCGATGAGAAACCCCAGCAGTCTCCCGGCGTCGTCCTCCGCCAGGAACGTGATCCCCTCTCGCAGGAAATCGCAGTAGTCCTCGACCGTTTCGGCGCCCAACAGGAACCCCTCGTTCTCGGAGCCGGCGGCCGCCAGTGTGACCTCCCGCGCCAGCTCGCGACACTGCCGCGCGGCGTCCTCGGCTCCCGGGCGGATGTTCATGCCGTGCGAGTCAGGCGTGCCTGGCCCGGCAGGACAAGCCGGCATCTGCGCGTTATCCCTCGTCCCGCTCCTGGGACGCGCAAGCCGTCCCAGGTCGGCGGGCTGCGGGTTGTCTGCCGCGTTCGCGGAACTCGCCGCACCCTGGCGCTACCGCCATCGAGTCGGAGCGCTGTCGCTTCGCACTGGAGTCGTCCTGGGGAACGGGAGCAGGGGACAGGTGGGCGCGAGACCCCCGTTCGGGTGAACGCACGGGAACACGCTTTCATTTTGGCGCGTGCTTCGCTGTGCTCCACTGCTGTCCCTCCTCCACCGCTGCGCCCCTTCCGCCCCACTGTTCCCCATGACCGAGTCCAGCACCAACCCCGTTCGCTCCGAACGATTCGAAATTGTCGACGCCCTGCGCGGCTCGGCCCTGCTCGGGCTCTTCCTGCTGCACTGCGTCGAGCACTTCGAGTTCGGGGCGTATCCGGAGAATCGTTCCGGTTGGCTTCTGGCGCTCGACCACGGCACGCGCGACATCGCGTTCTTCCTCTTCGGCGGCAAGGCGTACGCGATCTTCGCGATGATGTTCGGCCTGAGCTTCTTTCTCATCCTCGACCGCGCGGCCCGGAGAGGGCTCGATTTTCGCGGCCGCTTTGTCTGGCGGCTGTGTGTGCTGACGCTCATCGGCTACGTCTTCGGCGTCTTCTACTGCGGTGAGATCCTGACGCTGCTCGCCGTGCTGGGCCTGCCGCTGGCGTTCCTTTATCGCGTGCCGACACGCTTGCTCGTCGGGCTGTCCGCGCTCTTCCTGCTGCAGGTGCCGTTTCTCTGGCAATTGGGCCGGGCGTTGCTCGACCCGGCGTATGTGCCGGCCCGGCTGGATGTGTGGAGCTACTATCGGCAACTGGGCGCCGTCTTCGCGCACGAGGGGCTGCCGGAGGTGTTGAAGGTGAACCTTTGGACCGGCGTGCAGGCGCGTTGGTCGTGGTCGATCGACAACGGCCGCTATCTCCAGATGTTCGGACTTTTCCTCTGGGGCCTGCTGCTCGGTCGCGCCCGGGTCTTCGAAGACCGCGACCGCAGCCTGCGGCTCGCGCGCCGGGCGTTGGCGGCGGGCGTGACGGGGTTCGTGGTCGTTCTCCTGCTGCAGCGACTGGTTCCCGGTTCGGGACTGGAGGGGGCGGCGCGCGACATCCTGCGGCGGCTGCTCGGCTCCTACGGCCAGCTCGCGCAGATGACGGTGTGGGCCGCCGGCTTTGTTCTGCTCTACCACGGCACCCGCTGCCGCCACGCCCTGAACCTGCTCGCGCCCTACGGTCGCACGAGCCTGACCAACTACGTCACGCAGTCGCTGGTCGGCATGACGCTCTTCTACCATTTCGGCTTCGGGCTCTTCCGCCACCTCGGAGAGTTCTACAGCATCCTCTACGGACTGGGGTTTCTGGCGCTCCAATGCGCGGTGTCGCATCACTGGCTCCGGTATTTCCACTACGGCCCCCTCGAGTGGCTCTGGCGTTGCCTCACTTTCCTCTCGTTCAAGACGCCCTTCCGCAAGGTCCGCCGTCCCGCCGCTGAGCCGGCGACCATTGTCGCCGTCGAGGCTCCCTGATCCCGGCGAGGGGCCGCGCCCCGGTCCTAGCTCTGCTCCTCGAGCAGCGTGGTCCCGGCGAAGAAGTTCCGCAGGAAGCGCAGGGCGGCGGGCTTGTCGGCCGGATCGATGCCCAGCTCGATCGCGTACTCGTGCCGGCCTTCGAACTTCATCGCCTTCGCGGGATCGAGCGAGATCCGCAGTTGAGCTGGGCTGCAGGTGAGACGTCGGATCACGTCGTAACCGCTCCACAATTGGCCGTCGCACTCGAAACGGATGTCGCCGAAGCGGCCGGGTTTCAGGTCGGCGCGCCGTTGGAGCGTGAGGTAATGGTCGTCACTGGAGAGGTGGAAGACGAGGAGGTTGTCCTCGGTGTGCTCCGTCATGAGGGTCGAGGCGGCGAAGTGGATCATGGACAAAGGGGGAGCAGGAGGAGGGAGGCGGAGCAAGGACAAGGCGCCGCCCGCCCATCGTCCGTTGAAACCAGACCGGCAGTGGTGCGTTCAGAGGAGGCGATGAAATCCAGCATCCTCCTTCTCTGCTTCGCCCTCGCCGGCGCGACCACAATGGCCCCCGCCGCCGAACCGGCCCCCGCCGCCGCCTCGCCGGTCGAGCCCGCCGTCCGTCTGCAGGAACTCTCGGCCCGGCTCGACCTGACTGCTGATCAGAAGACGAAGATCACGGCGATCCTCCGCCAGGAAGCCGCGGATCTCCGTGTGCTCAAGGACGACTCGAGCCTGCGCCGCCTCCAGCGGCTCCGCCGTGCTCGGGAGGTCAACCAGAAGGCGGCCGAGCAGATCCGCGCCTTGCTCACGCCCGAGCAACAGCCGAAGTACGACGAACTCCGTGCCTCCGCCCGCGCCGAGCTCAAGCAGCGGCTGAAGGAACGCCGCCACGCGGGGACTCCGTGAGGTCGTGCGTGGTCGCAGGCGAAGAACCCGGAGCCGTGTGGCTCCGGGTTCTCGGGTCGCGAGGGCTAGGCGCGCAGGCGACGTGGTTGTCTACCGGGTCGTGGGAAGGGAGCGGAGGTAGGCGACGATCGCGCGCGCCTCGGTCTCGCTGAAACGGTATTGCGGCATAGGCGGCCGGAGCGGGCCGGCGGTACGCACGCCCGTGGTGAGAAACGCCACTGCTTCGGCATCGGTGTAGTTGCGCAGCCCGGCGATGCCGGGGGCGACCGACGACCACGGCATGTCGACGGTGGGCTCGAACGGCAGGTGCGAACCCTGCAACCAACGCGTGCGGTCGAACTCGCCGGTGGGCAGCCGGGCCGTGTGGCAGTCGCTGCACACACCGACGTTTTCGACGAGGCGGCGCCCCTCGGCCACGAGGGCCGCGGTGGGCGGAGCGGTTTCGGCGGCGAGCAGCCGTGTGGCGACGAGCAGGGTGGTGCCTGCGAGGACGAAGGGGGCGGTCCGGGATCGGGTCATGGGTAGCAGCTTGTGTTCGTGGGGTGGGCGCAACGAAGCGCAGCCGCGCCCGTCCTCAATCACCGGGAGCAGTTCGCCAGCGAGTAGAAGCCCCGCTGCGCCATCCGGGATCGTTCTGTAAGCAGCGCAACGACAAGTCCGGCGGCGGGCCGGCCGCCTCTCCGCGTCTGCGGTCGCCCGGCGGTCGTGTCAGGGGGCGGCGGGTGCCGGCGCGGCCAGCTGTTCGATCCTGCAGCCCTTCCGACGGAGGAGTGCGATCAGGCCGTCGTCGCCGGCCAGGTGCGCCGCGCCCACGAGCACGAACTCCGTGGGTTCGCCGGCGAGCATTGTCTCCAGTTTTGGGAGCCAGGCTTGGTTGCGGTTCGAGATCAGGGTCGCGTGGACCCCCGGGTAGTCGCGTCGCATCTCGGCCGAGAGCATTGCATCCAACTTCTCGAGATCACCGACGCGCCACGCCGCGACCGTGTCGCGGAGCACGGCGGGCAGGCGGGCGAGATCGGCGAGTGTGGCGACGATCAGGTCGCTTTCCTGGCCCGCGCCGAGGTTCGTCACGAAGCCGATCTGCTCCTCCACGGTCTCGAGCTGCGCGAGGCGTTTGCGGGCGGCGACGGCCTTCCTCTGGAACTGTTGGTCCACGCCCTCGGGCGTGAAACCGAGGCGTTGCAGCTCCACGCCCATGATCGTCATCATGACCATCCAGGGTTTGAACGACTGGAGCTGCGCGGCGGGCAGCCCCGCCTTCGCGGCCCACCCCTGCACGGCCTGCCACGCCTCCGGCGAGAGGGTGTCGGAGAGTTTCATGCCGTCGGTGAACAGCGCCTGCGCGAGGAGCGTCTGCTGTGTCTCCGGAGACTGGAGTTGCGCGAGGTCGGTCTCGAAGCACACGACCGACGCCCGGGCGAACGCGGCGTCGAACTCCGGCGGCAGCGGCAGATCGGCGGCGCGCAGGTAGTGGCACGTGCCGCCGAGGTAGAGGGTGCGGCCGTTGCGGCTCACCTTCCAGACGGAGGACTCGGCGGCGAGGCCGGCGACGAGGAGAAACGAGACGAGGAGGACGGCGAGGCGGCGGGTCATGGCGGAACCGACCCAAGCGCACACCGGGCATGAAGACAATGTATTGGCGTCGCCCCGGCGCCGTTCGTCGCGGTGTCGGCGCCGCGGCCGGCCGCCGGCGGGGCGGCGCCCGCGCCGATTTCGAAGTTTACCTTTGGGGCGTGGCGTCGATTTTTGGGAGGACATGATCGTCATCCACGATCCCGCGTGCGCGGAGTTCGGCAGCCCCGAGCGGCCGGAACAACCCGCCCGGGTGATCAAGACCGCCGAGCTCCTGCGCGCCAACCATCCCGACTGGGAATGGCAGCGGCCGGGTGCGGTCGCCGAGGAGACGGTCCTGCTCGCCCACGACGCCGCGCTGCTTGCGCGCCTGCGCAAGCCGGAGGAGTTCGACGCCGACACGCCGTACTTCGACCGCATCGCGGACCATGCGCTCTGCTCGGTGGCCGGCGCGCTCACGGCGATGGACCACGCGCTTGCCGGGCGCCAAGCGTTCTCGCTGCTGCGTCCGCCGGGGCACCATGCAACCCGCAACCGCGCCATGGGCTTCTGTTATCTCAACCAGGTGGCGATCGCGGCGCTCGAGGCGCGGCGGCGCGGTGTCGCGCGCGTGGCGGTGTGGGATTTCGACGCGCATCACGGCAACGGCACCGAGGAGATCCTCGGGGGCGTGGCCGGCACGCTCTACGTGTCCGTGCACCAGACCCCGTGTTATCCGGGCACCGGCCTCGGCTCGGAGGCGAACTGCCTGAACTTCCCCGTCGCCCCGCGTCTCCCGCGCGAGGAGCTGCTCGAGACCATGCGGCGCTCCTGGAATGCGCTGCTGGCCTTCCATCCCGAGCTCGTCCTCGTCTCCGCCGGCTTCGATGCGTACGAACACGACCCGGTGGCGCAGCTCACCGCCAGCGTGGGCGACTACGGCAGCCTCGGCCGCTGGGTGCGCGAGGCGAACCTGCCCGCCGCCGTGATCCTCGAGGGCGGCTACAGCGGCGACTTGCCCCTGCTCGTGGATGCCTTTCTCACTGCTTGGGGCGCCGACCAGTCCGGCTCGCCCCGTTGAACGCTTCCTCCTGTGTCTCCCCACGCCGAAAACTTCACCCTCATCTCGTTGCCCGGAGAACTCGGGCCGCTGCTCGCCGCGCTCGACCGCGCGACCGAGGTGTCGATCGACACCGAGGCCGACAACCTCTTCCGCTACCGCACCCGGGTGTGCCTCATGCAGATCCACGCGGCCGGCGAGACCTTCCTGCTCGACCTGCTCACGGGCGTGCCGCTCGACCCGCTCTGGGAGCGCCTGCGGCGGAAGCACCTGATCATGCACGGCAGCGACTACGATCTGCGGCTCCTGTATGAGGAATATGGGTTCGTGGCGACCTCGCTGTTCGACACGATGCTCGCCGCCCAGCTGCTGAACCGCCCGCGCTTCGGCCTGGCTTCGCTGCTCCAGGACCACTTCAACGTGACCCTCGCGAAGGAGGGCCAGAAGGCGAACTGGTCGAAGCGGCCGATCACCGAGAAGCTGCTCAACTACGCCGCCAAGGACGTGATCTTCCTGCCCGCGCTGCGCGACCTCCTGCTCGCCGAGCTTGAGCAGCGCGGCCGCGTCGACTGGCTGCGGCAGAAATGCGACTGGCAGATCCGCACCGCGCTCACCGGCTTCCCCAAGGGCGACGAGAACTCCTGGCGGATCGGCCGTTCGGAGCATCTGCGCGCCCGCGGCCTGTGCGTGCTCCACGATCTCTGGCACTGGCGCGAGCGGCAGGCCGAGCGGATCGACACGCCCCCGTTCAAGGTGGTGGGCAACGACCTGCTCCTCCACCTTGCCGCCGCGGCCGACGCGGGCGACGCCCGGGCCGCCTTCGCCCAGCTCCATCTCGGCAAACGCGAACGGCTGCGCGAGAGTTTCGCCCGTGCGCTGGAGGCCGGCCTGTCGCGCGACCCGGCGACGTTGCCGCGCCGCCGCAGCAACGGCGGCGACCGCCAGCCGCTCAGCGCCCGCGAGCTCGAGCGGCAGGACCGGATCCGCGAAGTGCGCGACCGCGCGGCGAAACGGCTCAATCTGGATCCCACACTCATCGCCAGCCGCGCGCAGCTCACCCAGCTCGCCCGCGAACCGGAGAAGCTCGCCGAGCTGCTGCTGCCCTGGCAGGCGCGACTGTTGCAGGACTGCGATACGTTCGCCTCCGCCTCCGCGGAGGCCTGAGGCGCAGCGATCCGATCGAGAATTGGCGGACGAGTGCCGAAGTGGCGGGCTTCGGACCCGCGCCCCGTGGTGCGGCGCGTGGGCCCGCGCCGGCGGACTGCGCGCGCTTGGAAACCCGAGCACGCCACCGCTTCCGTTGACGCCGGCCCGACGGACGCCACGATGCGCGCTGTGAACGACTCATCCGACGAACTGGAATTGGCGCTGCCCGAACCCGGCGAAGTGGGCCTGGTCGAGGCGCGCGATTTCGTCTCCGACGAGCCGTTCATCTTCGACAACGGCCAGACGATCCCGGGCTTCACGCTGCGTTACGAGACGTACGGCCGCCTCAACGCCGCGCGGGACAACGCCATCTTCGTCGCCCACGCCCTCAGTGGCGACCACCACGCGGCCGGGGTGCACTCGCTCGCCGACCGCAAGCCGGGCTGGTGGAACAACATCATCGGGCCGGGCAAGGCGCTCGACACGAACAAGTACTTCGTCGTCTGCAGCAACTGCCTGGGCGGTTGTGTCGGCTCCACGGGGCCGAGTTCGCCCAACCCGGCCACCGGCCAGCCTTGGGGCACCGCGTTCCCGCAGCTGACCGTGCGCGACATGGTGCGGGCTGACAAACGCCTGCTCGACCACCTCGGCGTCACGGCGCTCCACGCCGCGGTCGGCGGCTCGATGGGCGGCATGCGGGTGTTGCAGTTCGGCATCGAGTTTCCCGCGTTCGTGCGGCGTCTCCTGCCGATGGCGACGACCGCGCGCGAGAACGCCCAGGCGATCGCCTTCAACGCGGTCGGCCGCGAGGCGATCGTGCAGGATCCCGACTGGCACCGCGGCGAGTACCCGAAGGGCGGCGGGCCGCGCGTCGGCTTGGCGATCGCGCGCATGATGGCGCACATCACCTATCTCTCCGATGCCTCGATGGAGCAGAAGTTCGGCCGCCGGAAACGCGGCGGCACCACTGCGCCCGAGGCGGTGGCGAGTTTCGATCCGCAGTACGAGGTGGAGCGCTATCTGCAGCATCAGGGGCAGTCGTTCATCAACCGCTTCGACGCCAACACCTATCTCTACATCACCCGCGCGATCGACGACTTCGACCTCGCCGGCGCGTACGGCTCGCTCGAGCACGCCTTCCGCGAGGTGCGCGCGCGCACGCTCTGTGTGGCGTTCACCAGCGACTGGCTGTTCCCGACGACGCAGAACCGCGAGATCGTGCTCGCGCTGCTGCGCGCCGGGAAGGCGGCGAGTTATGCCGAACTGGCCACGGACCTCGGGCATGATTCGTTTCTGCTCGATTCGCCGCAGCTCTACGACCTGGTGCGCGATTTCCTCGCCGGCCCGTTGGACTGAGCGGCGGGGACTCGGCGGCGCACCGGCGGCCGGGGGCCGGTGCCGGGAGGCCGAGCCTGTGCGGTGGTTCCGCTGCGTGCGCTCGACGGCCGCGGCCTTCGCCAGGTTTGCAGGTTAAGGAAGCCGGGGGACGACCGATGAGGTGAATACCGGAGGCGTCCCTTCGCTCCCGGCGACCGCATGTCCTTACCAGGCATCCGAGCCTCGCCCGTGGCAGTGGTGTCCCGGGTCGTCCTTGCCGTCCTCGCGGTGTTGTTCCTCGCGGGTGCGCGGGGGGAGATGCAGACCGGGGGCATGGACCGGCGGAGGATGAGAACGGTTTCCGCGGGGACACCTGGTTCCGGTGCTGGGGATACTCGGACCGCCGTCGTGTCGCGGGTCGGACTTGGCACGGCCGAGCGTCCGCTCCGCGATGACACCCCGGGTGGGGCGGAGCGTCCGTCGCCGGGCGGGGACCGGACATGGCGGGCCGCGCCTTGGGCGTGGACTTGTCTTGCTGGCGCCGCCGCGGTGCTCGGCGTCGGAGGGCTGGTTCGTGAACGCCGCCGGCGGACGCGACTGGAACGCGATCTCGGGCGGGCGCGCTACTCGCTGGCCCGGCTCCGCCGGGCGTTGGATCTGGGCGCGATGGTCACGGTGGCGGATCGCGACGGTGTCATCCGGGAGGCCAACGATCACTTCTGCGAGGCGACCGGCTTTCGGCGCGAGGAGGTCGTCGGGCACACATACCGCCTCATCAAGTCCGCGCGCCACCCGCGGGAGTTCCACCAGTCGCTCTGGGCGACGATCAGCTCCGGGCGGAGTTGGGCGGGGGAGATCTGCAACCTCACCAAGGGCGGCGTCGAGATGTGGTTTGCCACGACCATCATGCCGTTGGTCGGCGACGACGGCCGGCCCGACCGGTACCTCGCGCTCCAGCACGATGTCACCGCGCGAAGAAGGCTGACGCTCGAGCTCGAGCGTCAGGCGCAGGCGGCCCGGGCGGCACCGGTGGCGCTGGCCTTCATCGACGCCCAGCATCGTATCGAATGGGCGAATTCAGCTTGGGCGCGCTTGTTCGCCCGGAAGCTGCCGACATTCGTCGGACGCCTGCTCGGGGCGGTGTTGCACGACCTTGGTCTCGAGCCGGCGGCTCTCGCCCGGGTGGAGGACGGTCTGGCGAACGGGCGCGGCTTCGCTGTCGAGTTCTGCTGCGCGCGCCCGGGGGCGAACGCCATCTGGACGCATCTTGAGCTCGAACCCGTGCAGGGGGAGGACGGGTGTCCGCTGTCCTTCGTGGCGCTCGCGACCGACACCACGTCGACCCGGTGGCACGACCGCCTGCTCGAGGGCATCCTCGGGAGTCCGGCCTGCGCGCTGGTCGCCACCAATCCTCAGGGGGAAATCGAGACGGTCAGCCGTGGCGCGGAGCAACTCCTCGGCTACGCGGCGTCCGATCTCGTGGGCCGGGCCACGCCGCTGCTGTTCCTCGATCCGACCGAACTTGAGCAACGGGCCGCGGTGCTCGCCGCGGAGCTTGGCCGGCCGGTGCGGTGCGATTTCGAGGCGGTGACCGCCAAGGCGCTCGCAAGCGGGGGTGCGGACGAGGGCACGGCGACCTTTGTCCGCCGGGACGGCCGCCGGCTGCCGGTCCGTCTCGTGACGGCCGCCTTGACCGACCGCGCGGGCGGCGTGGTCGGTATTCTGCTCCTGGCGAGCGACATCACCGTGCAACGCCGGTCGATCGAACAGTTGAGCCGCAGCGAGGAGCGCTGGCAGCTCGTGATCTCGGGCAGCAACGATGGCGCGTGGGAGTGGGACATCCGCAGCGACACGATGTGGGTGTCGCCCCGCGACCGGGAGATCCTCGGGCTGCCCGAGCTCGCGGAGACGATCTCGCGGGCGCAATGGGTCGGGCTGATGCATCCCGCGGATGTCGCGGGCACGCGGGAGGCGATCCAGCGGTATTTCGCGGGCGAGGCGCCCGTCTATGAACACATCCACCGGGTGGGCGGAACCGGCGGCGAATGGAGGTGGGTGCTGACGCGTGGAAAGGCGGTCTTCGATGCGGCGGGTCGGCCGCTGCGTATGTTGGGCACGCATACCGATGTGACGGCGAGCCGGCGGCTGCAGGACCGGTTGCGCGAGAGCGAGGCGCGCCTGCTCGAGGCGCAGGCGGTGGCCCACATCGGGAGCTGGTCGCTGGACTCCGCCACGCGCACGCTGACCTGGTCGGAGGAGGCGAGCCGCCTCTTCGGCCTGGCGTTCCGGAATGCGCCGCTCGGGCTCGTGCTGCGGTTGTGTCCGCCGCCGGCGCGTTCGGCGCTCCGGGCGGCGTTGGGACTGGCGTTCGCGCGCGGCGAAGGCACGCAGTTCGACGTGGCTTTGGGCGGCCCGCGGTGGCGCTCCCTCTGGGCGCGGGTGACGATCCGCACCGAGCAGCTGGACGGCAAGGTGGTGCGTGTGTACGGAACAATTCAGGACATCACCGCCCTGCACGAGGCCGAGTCCCGGCAGCACGAGGCGGCGCAGCGGCTCGAGAAGATCGCCACCCAGGTGCCGGGCATGGTGTTCCAGCTGGTACTCGGGACTGACGGTCGGCTGACGCTGCCGTTCGTGAGCGCGGGTGCACGGGCCCTGTTCGGCGTCCCGCCGGAGCGTTTGGCCGAAGACGCCGGGCCGATTCTCGACCTGGTCGACCCGGCGGACAGCGACCTGGTGCGCAGCTCGCTCCAGGAATCGGCGGCGCAACTGAACGCCTGGACCTGCGAGTTCCGGATCCGGCAGGATGGCGGCGGGGTGCGTTGGCTGTTCGGCAATGCCCAGCCGGAGCGGCTGGGCGACGGAGCGGTGCAATGGCACGGGCTCGTGACCGAGGTGACGAGCCGCAAGCGCGTGGAGGCGCGGTTGCGCGAGCAGGAGGCGTTCCTCAAGGAGCTCTTCAGCGGCATCGATCTGCCGATCTGGGTGGTCGATGTGCTCGAGGAGGACTGCTTCCGCTTCGCGGGGGTGAACGCCTCGTTCGAGCGCAACCTGGGGCTCTCGGCGGCCGCGATCATCGGGCGCCGCCCCGGCGAGCTCGCGTCCTCGCTCTCGGTGGAGATGGGGCGGCAGATGGAGGACCATTTCCATGACTGCGTGCTCGCCGGCACCACGATCAACTACGAGGAGCAGGTCGCCATGGGCGGCACGCGCGAACGGTGGTGGCTGACGCAGCTCAAGCCCGTGCGCGACGAGAACGGCCGGATCTCGCGGCTGATCGGTTCGGCGTTCGAAATCACGGAGCGCATGGAGATGGAACGCCGCCTGCGGGAGAGCGAGGAGCGCTTCTTCCTCATCGCGCGTGCGACGAGCGACGCGGTGTGGGACCTCGACCCGGCCTCCGGTTCGCTCTGGTGGAGCGATGGGGTGACACGACTTTTTGGTTACGACCAGCCCGGCGCCTCGGCGGGGCTGCGGTGGTGGTTCGCGCGGGTGCATCCCGCGGACCGGGCGCTGGTCGAGGCCGGCCTGGCCTCCGCGCTCGAGTCCGTGTCCGAGCGTTGGGATTGCGAGTTCCGTTTCCTGCACGCCGACGGGCGCTGCCTCTATGTGCTCGCCCGGGCGCTGATCCTGCGCGGGTCCGGCGGGCGGGCGATCCGGGTGGTGGGCGGCATGATGGACGTCTCCGAACAGCGCGCCGTGCGCGACGAGATGCGCGGGGCGCGCGAGGCGGCGGAGGCGGCGAATGCGCGGCTGCAGGAGTCGGTCCAGCGGGCGAACGCGCTCGCGCACGAGGCCGCTGCGGCGACCGTCGCGAAGTCGGAGTTCCTCGCGAACATGAGCCACGAGATCCGCACGCCCTTAAACGCGATCATCGGCATGGGCGGCCTCATGCTCGGCACCCAGCTCAACGAGCAGCAGCGGGAGTTGGTCGAAACCATCTGCATGTCGGGCGACACCCTGTTGTCCCTGATCAACGACATCCTCGACTTCTCGAAGATCGAGTCGGGCAGCCTGGAACTGGAGGCGGCGCCGTTCGCCCTGCACGACTGTGTGGAGGCGGCGCTCGATGTCCTCGGCGCGCGCGCGAGCGAGAAACGTCTCGACCTGGCCTACTGGATCGAGCCGACGGTGCCCGCGATGGTGGTCGGCGACCCGACGCGGCTGCGCCAGGTGCTCGTGAATCTCGTGGGCAACGCGGTGAAGTTCACCCGGCACGGCGAGGTGTACGTCGGGGTCGAGCGCATCGGCCTGCAGGATGGGGCGGTGCGGCTGCGGTTCACGGTGCGTGACACCGGAATCGGGATACCGCCGGAGCGGATGGATCGGCTGTTCAAGAGCTTCAGCCAGGTCGACGCCTCGACGACCCGGAAGTTCGGGGGCACCGGGCTGGGGCTGGCGATCTGTCGGCGCCTGGTGGAGTTGATGGACGGGCACATCTGGGCCGAGAGCGAGGTCGGGCACGGGAGCCGGTTCATCTTCGAGATCCGCCTGGGGCTGGGCGCCGGGACCGCGTTGGACTGCGCGCCACCGCTCGAAGGGCTCACGGGGCGGCGGGTCCTCGTCGCGGAGGACAACACCACGGTGCGCGACGCTCTGGCGCGCCAGTTCTGCAGTTGGGGCCTGGCCGCCCACGCGGTCGCCTCAGCCGAGGAGGCACTGGAATGGCTGCGGCGCGAGCGGACCGATCTGCTCGTGCTCGACCAACAGTTGCCGGGCGGCGAGGGCGTCGCGCTGTTGCGACGCCTGCGGGAGCTGCCGCACGGAGCCGGGCTCCCGGCGTTGCTCCTGTCGACGCTCGACGCCTTCGGTCAGTTGCCCGCGGACCTCGGGTTGGTGGCCCAGCTCGCGAAGCCGCTCAAATGCGGTGCGCTGCGCGACGCGGTCGTGAACGTGCTTGGTTGCCGCACCCGGGAGGTCGCGGAGGCGAAGCCGGCGACTGCGATGAAGAAGTTGGCCGAGGATCACCCGCTTTCGATCCTCCTCGCCGAGGACAACCTGACCAACCAACGCGTGGCCCAGCTCATTCTCAACCGTCTCGGTTACCGTGCCGACGTGGCGAACAACGGTGTCGAGGCGCTCGCGGCACTGGAGCGACAGCACTACGACTTGGTGTTTCTCGACGTGCAGATGCCGGAGATGGACGGCCTCACGGCGGCGAAGGAGATCAACCGCCGCCGGCCGCGCGGCTCCGTGCCACGCTTGGTTGCGATGACGGCGAATGCGATGGTGGGCGACCGTGACGAGTGTCTCGCGGCCGGCATGCACGACTACGTGGCGAAGCCGGTGCAGGCCGCGGAGCTCGAGGCGGCACTGCGGCGCGCGATCGGGCAACGCGCGGCGGCCAGCCCGCCGGAGGCGGCAGGCTGAGCCGTGTCAGCTTCCGGCGCGGGGCCAATCGGTGCGCGTGCCGGGGATGTGGCGGTTGCCCCACTCGGCCGCCGCGACCAAGATCGGCTTGAGGTCGCGGCAGGCGGGCGTGGGCGTGTATTCGTGGCGGACCGGGTTGTCCTGATAGGCGGTCTTCTCGACCAGGCTGGCGCCCTCGAGACGTTTCAGCCGCTCGGCGAGAATGTTGGTGGGGATGCCTTCGGGGGAGGCGAGGAAATCGCCATAACGCCGCCGGCCGAGCAGCAGATCGCGCACGACGAGCAGCGTCCACTTGTCGCCGAGCAGGTCGAGCGTGCAGGCGACCGGGCAGTCGGAGCGGACGAGGCCGGCAGGACGTTTGAGTCGGGATTTCTTCAACGCGGGCAGACTGGCCGCACGCGCAGGCGGCGACAAGGCGAACCCGGGTGGTCGCCTTGCGACTTGCAAAATAAAAGACACATCGCTTCATGCGGCTTGCAAAAAACAAGCCACAACCAATGACCCAAACGAACTCCTCCATTCCTTCCCCAGTCGCCGTCGCGGACTTCGGGCCTCTCGCCGCGCTCGCGGAGCGTCCCGACTCGGTGCTCTCGGGGAAGGTGTTCCTTTCCGGGGTGCTCGGTCTCACCAGTTGCGAGATCAGCCTGAACCGCGTGCCGGCCGGGCGCGGCTACCCATTCATGCACAAGCACCGGCGCAACGAGGAGGTCTACCTCGTCGTCGGCGGGCGGGGTGTGTTGCTCGCCGAGGGTCGCGAGATCCCGCTCCAGGAGGGCAGCGCGATCCGGTTGGCGCCCGAGGTGGAGCGCACCCTCGCCGCCGCCGCGGATGCGCCACTCGACTACATCTGCTTCCAGGCGCCGCAGGGGGCGATGCCGTATGGCTACATGGAGGACGGATACCCGACCTCGTTCGAGGTGCCGTTTGCGAACCCGCTGCCATTGCCCGAGACGCTTCGGCGGGGAAGATAGGCCGGCCGGCCGCGTATTGTCGTCATGCTACGACAGCAGAACCCAATACGCGGCGAAGTTTCCGCTCGCCAGTCGCCACGGCTGCTTTCGTAGTTGTCGGCGGCTGAGACCTAAACCCGCAGTTGCGGCCTCGGCCGGACCCCCGCCTGGCCCCCCACACTGGTTCAGCGGGGGTTTTTTGTGTCCGGATCCCGGCGCTGGAAAGAAACAACCCGCCTCGTTGCGGAGGCGGGTTGAGAAAGTGGTGGCCCAGGGCGGGATCGAACCGCCGACACGCGGATTTTCAGTCCGCTGCTCTACCAACTGAACTACCGGGCCACGTCGGTGAGGGGGCGAATGAAGGTGGCGGGCTCCGGATGCGTCAATGGGAATTTTCCGCGGGTGGAAGAGAGCGCCGCGGAGGGGAGTGGGGGCGCATCAACCGACGAGGGCGCGGAGGTCGGCGAGCTCAAGGCGGGAGTTGAGGGCGTCACTGGCCTCGAACACCTCGGAGAGGAGCTGGCGCTTCGTTTCCTGCAGCTGGAGCACCTTCTCCTCGACGGTGCCGGTGGCAACGAGCTTGTAGCTGGTGACGACGCGGGTCTGCCCGATGCGGTGGGCGCGGTCGGTCGCCTGGGCCTCGGCGGCGGGGTTCCACCACGGATCGAGGTGCACGACGGTGTCGGCGCCGGTGAGGTTGAGGCCGGTGCCGCCAGCCTTCAGCGAGATGAGGAAAACGGGCACGGCGGGGTCGGCCTGGAAGCGGTCGACTTCGGCCTGGCGGGCTTTCGGGGAGAGCGAGCCGTCGAGGTAGCAGTGCGGGATCTCCTGCGCGGCGAGCTCCGCGCGCACGAGGCCGAGCAGGCGCGTGAACTGCGAGAAGACGAGCAGGCGGTGGCCGTCGTCGAGGGCCTCGGAAAGCAGCTCGCGGAAGACCGCGAGCTTGGCGGAATCCGCCGCGGCGAAGCGGGCCTCCTCCTCGGGTTTCACAGCCAGCCGCGGGTCGCAGCAGACCTGGCGCAGGCGCAGGAGCTGGGTGAGTACGGCGAGGCGCACCTGCGACTCGGGCCGGCGATCGTAGGCGAGCGCATCGATCTCGCGGTCGGTGACGGTGCGCACTTCGTCGTAACAGGCGCGTTGTTTGTCGGTGAGTTC